>DATCDX010000159.1:0-5706 GCA_036510475.1 Steroidobacteraceae bacterium | reverse complement strand
GCAGTTGTCGGGCAGCGACTTCGCCTCCCTGGCTAATTCTCGTACCGCTCGACACCACGGCGCAAAAGGCCTCTTGAACTTCACCGTCTGCGCGGTGATGTACTTAGGTCCAGTGCGAACGGCCTGTGGACCGGTCAATATCACCGGGCCGAGGCATTAGGCGCTTCGGCTCAACGTGTATTCGGCGCCGCAGTACGGACATTTGACCCAACCGGTGGCCTCGATCGCCAGGTACACCTTCGGATGTGAATTCCACAGAAACATCCCCGGCATCGGGCACGACAGCGGCAGATCCGCCACGGTCACGATGTACTGATGTAGCTCGTTCGCCTCAATCAATTGATGCTTCGAATCGTCTTGGACCATCGCCGGCATTGTCATCACTCCGTGTCACCACTTTAGCTTGAACGTCAGGATTTCGGCGCGAAGCCGCGCGCGCGCAACAGCGCCTCGATGTTAGGTTCGGCGCCGCGAAAATTCCCATACGCCTCGGCCGGGTCGATGCTGTTACCCACCGCCATGATGTCATCGTGCAGACGCTTTGCAACGACTTTGTCGTAGGGGCCCCCTGCCTCCATGAAAACGCCGAAGGCATCGCGGTCCAGCACCTCGGCCCATAGATAGCTGTAATAGCCCGCCGAATAAGAATCGCCCGAGAAGATGTGCGCAAACTGCGCCGTGCGATGCCGCATGACGATTTCCGGTGGACAGCCGAGCGCCGCCAGCGTCGCGCGCTCGAACGCGTCCGGATCGATGGTCTCGCCGCCGGCCAAGTGCAATTTCATGTCGACCAACGCCGAGGCCAGATACTCCACAGTGGCGAAACCTTGATTGAAGGTGCTGGCTTGCTTGATTTTGGCGACGAGGTCCGGCGGGATCGGCGCGCCGGTCTGGTAGTGAACCGCAAACCGCGACAGCACCTCCGGTGTCGACAGCCAGTTCTCATTCAGCTGCGACGGAAATTCGACGAAATCCCGCACCACGTTGGTGCCGGCAAGCGATGGATACTGCACGTCGGAATTCAGTGCGTGCAACGCATGGCCGAATTCGTGAAACAGCGTAACCGCATCGTCCCAGCTGATGAGCAGGGGGCCGCCGCCGCTCTGCACGAAGTTCGTGTTGTTGGAAACGATGGTGGAAATGTCCCGGTCGAATTTTTCCTGGCCCCGGTATTCACTCATCCAGGCGCCGGAATTCTTGCCCGGGCGCGCGTAGGGATCGAAATACCACAGTCCCACGTGCTTGCCCGCGGGATTCGTCACTTCCCAGACATGCACATCGGCAAGGACCACCGGCAAACCGAACAACTGCGTAAAGTTGAATCCGTAGAGCTGGCCGGCGGCCCAGAACATCCCCTCGCGCAGCTTTTCGAGTTGCAGATACGATTTCACTTCGTTCATATCGAGATCGTATTTCGCCTTGCGTACCTTCTCGGCGTAGTAGCGATAGTCCCAGGCAGCGATGGTGAGCCCGGCATGCTCAAGGTCGGCAATGGACTGCATGTCCGCCACTTCTTCCCGCACCCGCGCCACCGCGACGGGCCACACCGACAGCATCAAGTGCATCGCGTTCTCTGGGGTCTTGGCCATGCTGTCCGCGACACGCCAATGCGCGTGCGTCGGGTGGCCCAGCAGCCGCGCCCGCTCCGGGCGAGCCCCGAGAATCTCCGTGATGATTTGTTTGTTATCGTGCGCGCCGCTGCGACTGCCGCTGCTGCTGCCGCCGGCACCGCCGCTGCCGCCGTCGCCGCGGCTGTAAAAGGTGCGCCACACCTGTTCGCGCAAGTCCCGCCGATCGGCATAGGTCAAAAACGGTTCCACCGACGAGCGCGTGTTGAGTATGGCCCATTCGCCCCGGCGTCCCCGCGACTCAGCCGCGGCACTCGCCGCCGCCAGCAAAGACTCGGGCAGCCCCGCAAGATCGCTCTTCACCCGCAAATACAAAACGTGACCGGCTTCATCGGCCAATAAGTTCTGGCTGAAGTGCGCGAACAAGCCCGCGAGCCGCTCATTGATGGCGGCCACGCGAGCCTTGGCCGCGGTACGGAGCTTCGCGCCGGCGTGCACGAACTTGGTGTGGTAGTACCAGCACAACCGTTGCTGCTCCGAGGTGAGGCTATCTGTCCCGCCCGCGGGCGCAGCCGTGGCTCCATAGACGGCGTCGATGCGCGCGAACAGCGCCGCATTCTGCAGTATCGCATCGGCGAACGCCGCGAGCTTCGGCTGCATTTCACGCTCGACGGCCTGAAAATCTCCGGTGTTCATGGTCGAGGACCAGACGCCGTAAATCGCACTCACACGATTGAAGGCATGGGCCGCCCGCTCCATCGCCGCCAGCGTATTCTCGAAATTCGGCGCCGCCGGATCGTTGACAATTTTGTCGATCTCGGCGAAATTTTCGGCCATCGCCGCTTCCAGCGCGGGCTTGAAATCGGCCACTCGCACCTTATCGAACGGCGGCACGCCACCGTAAGGTCCCACCCAGGGCGCGAGCAACGGGTTCGCTGCGGGCGGGGTGCCCACGATGTCAAAGGTGTCGCGCCAGATTTGCTGCACGCGGGCGCGCGTCACCGCATACGGCGCGGCTTCCACCACGCGCTCGCCCTGGATCTCGAGCGACAAGTGATGCAGCACCGTGCGATAGCCGATATAGGCCTCCTTGAGCCACTGCGCGGTCGCGCTCTCGACCACACCCAGCGCCGCCAGTCCTTCGAGCTGCCGGATATTGTCGGTATAGGTCAAAAGATCCGGATGCGCATCGGCCGCGGCCAGCACCCAGTACTGCACCAGAAACTCGATATCGGCGATGCCGCCGGCATCCTGCTTGATGTCGAACTGCCCCGCGCCCGCCTTGGACAGCTCGCGCTGCATCCGCAGCCGCATGTCCCGCACGTCGCCGCGCAGACTGTCGCGATGCACGGCCACTCGCAGTATGCGGCGCCGCGCCGCCTCGAAGGCGCTGCGCAGACTCGCATCGCCCGCGACCGGCCGGGCGCGCAGCAGAGCCTGGTGTTCCCAAGTCCACGCGTCCTGTTGTTGGTAGCGCTCGAATGCGTCGATACCCGTCATGAGAAACCCGCCCTTGCCGTTTGGCCGCAGGCGCATGTCGACTTCGTACAGGCGGCCGGCCGCCGAATGCACCGTGAGCAGGTGCACGATGCGCTGGCCCAGCCGCAGGAAGAACACCCCGTTGTCGAGCGGCCGTTCACCGCTGGTCTGCTGGATGTCGCCGCGCGAATCGTGCAAAAACACCAGATCGAGATCGGAACCATAGCCCAGTTCCAAACCGCCGAGCTTGCCGTAGCCGGCGACGGCGACGCGCACCTCGCGCAAATTGGATGCCTGCTCCCCGCAGAACGGTGTCCCATAAGCCTGTGTCATCTGCTGCCACGCGAGGTCCATGCAGCATTGCACGATCAGTTCGGCAATGTCGGTCAGCCGGTCGCTCACCCGCATCAGCGGCAACCGCCCGGTCAAATCAGCGAGCGCCACGTTGAACACCGCCACTTTTTGGAATTGCCGCAGAGATTCCACCTGCCGCTCCGGATCATCGCTGGGTAGGCGTTCGGTGCGGGCACTCAACTGCTGCGCAAAGGTTTCGCGCGAAGGCAGTTCATTGAATGCCTTGGCGTCGATCAACTCATCGAGCAGCAGCGGAAAGTCGGCGATCTGCCGCGCCAAGAAGCCACTGATTGCGCACACCTCGATCAAACGGTCGAGGGCCGCCGGTTGCTCCTTGAGCAGTGCCAGGTACGACGAACGGGTGCCGATCGCCTCCAGCACGCGCAGTACCCGCTGCACCACGCTCGCAGGCGACGCACGCTGCGCCGCCGCCTTCAGCAGGCGCTCGATAATCACGTGCAGGCGCCGGCGCCCCGCTTCGTCCAATCGCCGATAGGACGCCGCGTGACGATAAGCGTCCAAAGTCACCGCGACCTCCGCGATATCGCCCGGTGGGAAGCCGTCGCCGGCCAGTTCTTCGTCGATCTTCGCATCGTCGGAGGCAAGCCACACCGCGCCGGTCTCATCGTGACGGTGCTGACTGTCGCCGGCACCGAATAACACCGCGTCGAACTGCCGCGCCACATTGCCGCGCGCGGCCTCGATGAGCGAGGCGGCCGCAGCCCAGTCCGACACGCCCATGTTCACGCTCAAGCGCGCTCTATCCAACGCCTCCGTCGGCAGCGAATGACACTGCTCGTCGCGAATCATCTGCACCGCGTTTTCCGCCTTACGCAACACCCGGTAGGCATCGGTCAGTTCCGCGATATCCGCCGCCGACACCAACTTGGAGTCCGCCAGCATCGGCAGCACCTCCAGCAGCGCGGCATTCTGCAGCCGCCGGTCGTTGCCGCCCCGCACCAGTTGCAGCGATTGCACGATGAACTCGATCTCGCGAATCCCACCCCTACCCAGCTTCAAGTGTTGATCCAGATCGCGCCGCGATACTTCCCGCGCGATCAGCGCCTTCATGTCGCGCAGCGACTCGAAGACACCGAAGTCGAGGTAGCGCCGGTACACGAACGGGCGTATGAATTCCTGGATTGCCGGCGCGTAGGCCGCCACGCCCACGATGGCGCGCGCCTTGATCCACGCATATCGTTCCCAATCGCGCCCATGTTCCTGCAGATAATCTTCGAGCGACGCCAAACTTACGACCAAGGGACCGCTGTCGCCGAACGGCCGCAGGCGCATGTCCACGCGGAAGACGAAGCCGTTCTCGGTTCTCTCATCAAGCAGGCGAATGAGTTCGCGGCCGACGCGATTGAAATACTCTTCGTTTTCAACCGCGCGCGGCCCGTCGGTCTGGCCTGCTTCCGGGAACAAAAATACCAGATCGATGTCGGAGGAGAAATTCAGCTCACGGCCGCCCAGTTTACCCATGCCCAGCACGATCAGCGGTACGTCACCGCCGTTCGCGCCGTTCGCGCCGTTCGCGCCGTTCGCGCCATTTGCGCCGCGTGGCATGCCGAACACCGCTCGCAGATGCAGTTGCGCCGCAGCGGTCGCCGCGCGAATGCAGGCGTCCGCCAAGTCCGACAACGCATGCAAAGTCTCCGTGACGGCCGCATGGCCCGCAATGTCGCGCCACGCGATGCGCAACATTTCGCGGCGCCGCCATTCACGCAATAGCCGCTGCGCCTCCGCCACCGTGGGCGCCACTGCCGCGCGAGCCTCGTAGTCGGCGTTCGCGGCACGCGCCGCCGCCGGCTCACCATGCTGAGCGAACCACTGCAGCGCCTGCGGGTCCTGGATCAGTACCGACGCGACAAATTCACTGCCCGCCGCCACACGCGGTAATTCCGCACGCAAGTCCGGTCCAAGCGCCTCGTAAGCGTCGAGAAAGGCCGGCTGCGCAACCGCGCGCTCCCACCAATGGGCCAGCGGCTCACGCAATTCCACCGGCACGGCTTCAAGCGGCGGCAATTCGTGCGAGCGCTGACTCAAAGCCGCTCGCAGCCGCGGCCGGCGCCGCGCGCCCGCACGCGCGCACGTTTCCGCGGCAACGTCTTATCGCGCGAAATACCCGGAAAACACAAATTTCTCACCCATGAATCGTTGTTATGCGGCCAATCTTACCGCGGCCTACCGAATCGCCACCAAGAACAATCGCGGAAACGGCAACTCGTCCCGCTCCAGCCGCCGTTTGTGTATACGCAGGCGACAGTCGTAACTCCACGATCCGCCAAGAATTTATGCCAAAACG
>DATCDX010000158.1:0-4137 GCA_036510475.1 Steroidobacteraceae bacterium | reverse complement strand
GCGCGATCAAGGAGCGCCGGAACGCCGCGGCCGCAGGGGAAGTCACCGCGGCCGCCGCCGCCGCATGACCGAAGGTCACGATGCCTTTCTGGATCGATTCCACGACCGCCACTCCTGACCACCGCGCATGCGGATTCAGCCGCGACGCGACATATTGTGCCGCGTGCGCAGGCCGGTCCGCCGCGCAAAGCGTCAAATGATGCCGGCGCAGTAGGCTGCGGCCGGGCGCGACCGGCAAGACCTGAAGGATCGTCAATCCGTCCTGCCGCACCTCGATCAAGTGATTGGGCGCGAGAAATCGCCGCGGCCAAGCAAAACCCATGCCGGACTCCGCGGCAGAACCTAGCAGGCCCGCATAGAATCGCGCGCTCCAGCTTAGGGTTTTCGGCACGCGCGCGCCTTCGTTGGCGGCGGACGCGGAGCCGGCGGCGTTTGCGGATGCGGTCGCGTCCTGTTCGAGCCATTGCTCGACGATGAGCTTCCAATCGGCCGCTATCAGCGCGTCGCGGGGCGACCCTAGGGGTCTCGTTCCCGGCGGCGGTGAGAAGTCCGCCCAGGGGTCCGCCGCGCTCGCGGTGGACTGGATGGACGCCGCCGAGTGGCCGGGAGGTCCGGAACGCACCAGCATTAAGTCCCCGGCCAAGCGCAGGCTCAGCGCCGTCAAATCGGCGGTGCCGTGCGGACCGCGTCGCTTGCCGTCCAGTCCGAATGACAGTCCATGGACCGCGCAATCAATGACGCCCAGCGATCCCCGGGGCGGCGCCACCAATATATGCGGGGCCTCGCTGCAGCTGTTGCGAAACGCACGCACTTCACCCATCGCGTCGCGTACCAGCAAGATCCGCTCGATACCGAGATCGACGCCGATAAAATCGCCTGTGCCGGCGATCTGCGTGCGATGTCCGGCGAATTGCCATGAGTTGCGGAACACCAATTCGCGCTCGATCGCAAACAAACGCGCATTGTCGTATACCCAGCCGGCAAAACGCCTGTCGCCGGCGGCAGACCGCGCGCTCAAGCGAACGCTTGCTGCGCCGTGGCTTGCGGTGCCGGGGGTGGACGCGAATTCGCTCGGGAAAATCGAGCGCAAATAGGCCATGCAGCGCCCTTTGGCGGCGGGCCGGTCGATGTCGGATTCGGTGCGGAAGGCGAAGTCCTGCCACAGGATTTCCAAGGCGCCGATCAGGCCCAGCGCGATCCCGTCCGGATCCAACTGTGGCTGAGAGGTGTCGACGATCAACTGCCCGATGAGCTCGCGCACCAAGGCCGCAAAGCTCTCGTCCTTCTGCCCGCAAATATCGTAGTATTCCTGCCGTGAACTCGCCTCGCCCCAAAACGCATACCAAACAGAGACTTTACGGGGGCTGGCGATTTCCGGATCGAGATACAGATCCACCATCAACTTAAGGGCCGCGACCGGCGTGGATTTGAGCCGCGCGACGGGCACCAACAGCTGTTCCTCGAACTCGGCGGCGAGGAATTGGAGCGACGCGACCAGCATGGCGGCCTTGGAGGCGAAGTAGAATCTGACGATGCCGGGGGACATTTTAGCGATGGCCACTACTTTTTCGACCGTCGTACGCGAGGGCCCGTAGATGTGCAAAGCGGAAATACACGCATCGATCAGCCGCTGGCGCTGGCGGCTGTGGGCATTGCGCGCTCGCGGGATGCGGGCCGCCGTGGCGGATTTCTTCTTGCGGGTACGCATGTCGGAGCTTAGTTTCCCATGATGCAGGCGCCATCCGAGAGCGCGGCGCAGCCGGTATCGCGCGCGGGACGTGGCGAGTGGCTCAACCGCCACGGGAAATGGCTCATCATTCTGCCGCCCCTGCTATACCTGCTGATATTTTTTCTCATTCCCTTTGCGTTTGCGTTGAAGATCAGTTTCGCCGATACGGCGATCAAGGTCCCGCCTTTCACCGACATTCTAACCATCGGTCGCGACTGGCACATCCACCTGACGCTGAATCTCGGCAATTTCAAATATCTGTTCACTGACGAAGTCTATGGTCTTTCTTACCTTTATTCGATCAAGACCGCGTTTTTCTCGACCATTATCTGCCTTTTGATCGGCTACCCGATGGCCTATGGCATCGCCCGCAGCTCGAAGAGCACGCAAAGCATTCTGCTGCTCATCATCATTTTGCCGTTCTGGACCTCATTCCTGCTGCGGGTGTATGCGCTGGAGGGAATCATCCGGGAAAACGGCTTGCTCAACACGGCGCTGCTGTGGCTCGGCATCATCCATCATCCGCTGCAGATCATGCGCACCACCCTCGCGGTATACCTCGGCATCATCTATTCCTACCTCCCCTTCATGGTCTTGCCGCTGTTCGCGACGCTGGAGAAGCTCGATCATTCTCTGCTCGAAGCGGCCGGCGATCTGGGCAGTCCGCCTTGGCGGGCGTTCCTGGAAGTGACTCTGCCGCTGTCGATACCCGGCATCATCGCCGGCTCCATGCTGGTGTTCATTCCGGCAATTGGAGAATTCGTCATCCCCAGCCTGCTGGGTGGCCCGGACAGTCTCATGATCGGCCGGGTGCTGTGGGACGAATTTTTCTGGAACCGCGACTGGCCGGTGGCCTCCGCAGTGGCCATCGTCTTCCTCGTGCTGTTGGTCGGCCCGATTGCGCTGTACCAACACTACAGTTCGAAAGAACTAGAGGCCTGAAGTGCAGGAGCGTCTCTCGCCATTGCTGATTTCGATTCTGTGCATCGGCATTGCGCTGTTGTACATTCCGATGCTGGTGATGATCGGGTACTCATTCAACGCCTCGGCGTTGGTGAGCGTCTGGGGCGGGTTTTCCACTTATTGGTACGGAGCCCTGCTGCACAACGACCAGATTCTCGATGCGGCATGGCTGTCGCTGCAGATCGGCGTCGTGGTATCCACCGGAGCGGTGGTTCTGGGCACGCTGGCGGCGCTCGCATTGGTACGCTTCAAGAAATTTCGCGGCCGGCTGCTGCTGACGGGGATGGTCAACGCGCCGCTGGTGATGCCGGAAGTTGTCACCGGCATCACTCAACTGCTGCTCTTTGTCGCCATGCTGCATGTATTCGGCTGGCCGCATCGCGGCTTCACGACCATCGTGATCGCGCATATTGCTTTCTGTACCGCCTACGTCACGATCACCGTGCAATCACGGCTGCATAGTGCGGATCGTTCGCTGGAAGAAGCCGCCATGGATTTGGGTTCAGGGCCGGTGCGCGCCTTCGTTGACACCACGCTGCCCATCATCGCGCCCGCCCTGGCATCCGGTTGGCTGCTCAGTTTCACGCTTTCACTCGACGATCTGGTGATCTCGAGCTTCGTCTCCGGACCCGGCGCGAGCACGCTGCCCATGGTGATCTTCTCCAAGGTGAAGCTGGGCGTGAGCCCCGACGTCAATGCGCTGGCGAGCTTGATTATTTGTGTGGTAGGGGCCTGCGTGGTGTTGGCGAGCTATTTCATGCGCCGCGCCGAACGCCAGCGCTTGTTCGACACCCAGATGGCGGAACGCTGACGCCGGTAGCGCGATTACCGCTTACGCAGGCGCCCGCTCGCCCACATAACGCGGATCGTGCGCCGGCCTGCTGAATATCTCGCGCACCAAGGGCTCGAACTCGGCCAGCGCCAAGCTGGGGTATGCCGGGTCGAATGAGCACTCATCCCAATGGGCGCAGAAGTCCTCGCATGCCTGGTACCACGGATGGCCGCGGAATTTCTCGCGGCCATTCCTGTCCCGGCCATAGTGATGGGCGTAGTAATAGCTCTGGAACAGGCCGTGCTGTTCCACTATCCAGGTGACTTCGGGCCGGACATAGGGCCTTATGATGCCGGCGGCGACTTCAGAGTGATTGAGCGGCGCCAACTCGTCGCCGACATCGTGAATGAGCGCCGCCACGATGAGTTCGTCATCCGCTCCATCCTTGCGGGCGCGGGTGGCGGCCTGCAGCGAGTGATCCAAGCGGCTGACACGATAGCCTTGCAGTGAGTGGCCGAGCTTCGCCACCGCGTCGAGCACACGCTCCGGCAGTGTTCGGACATAGTCGTGTTCCAGCCGATCCAGCAATGCATAGTCCTCGCGGGTGCCGTCCTGCATCCGGCGGAAACTCACCAAGCCGTGGTTGGCATGGTCTGTCATTTGCCGGTCCTGA
>DATCDX010000157.1:0-7494 GCA_036510475.1 Steroidobacteraceae bacterium | reverse complement strand
CCCAGCGCCGCGCGCAGTTGCGCGAGCAACTGCGTCTGGCGCAACTCTCCAGGCCACGGCCGGAGGCGAGACCGGACAAACGGGATCGGCGGCGCTTGATGCGGCTGCAGCGCGGCCAAACCTAAGGCGGGCAGGCCGCTTAGCTTAAGTGTCCGCCGCGCCCTCCGGATCGTCGAATTCGCAGCTTTGGGCGGATTCGGGCTGCAGCGTCTCCCAGTGGGCGTTGTGCCATACGGCGCTCGCGATTCCTGCGGTCGGCAATTCGTGGCGCTGCGGTTTGGGCCCCAAGCGGCTCGCGATTTGACTCAGGCCCGGGTTGTGTCCGCAAATCATGATATGGAGGAGCGCGGAATCGCGGCGCGCGAGCAGCCGCCAGGTGGATTCAGGCGTCCCCAAGTACAACTCACGGGCGCATTGGACTTGCCTGGCATCGAGTTCGCAGGCGCTCGCGATGATTTCGGCCGTCGCCCAGGCGCGTTCGGCCGGACTCACCAAAATCAAATCCGGTATGAGATTGTGCTGCACGATGCGCAGCGCCATGTCGCGTGCTTCGATGGCGCCGCGATGCGTCAGCGCGCGCTCGAAGTCCTCCGCGCAGGCGTCCATGGCTTGCGCTTTCCCATGCCGCAGCAACGTCAGTCTTCGCGTATCCACGGATGTTCACCTCCGCTCACATCATGCCGGTTTGCAGGCGTGCCTCATCCGACATCATGGAGTAGTTCCATGGCGGATCGAATACCAGCTCGACATTCGCGCGCGTCACGGTCGGGACGATTTGCACCTTTTCGCGCACGTCCTGTACCAGGACTTCGCCCATGCCGCACCCGGGCGCGGTCAGCGTCATTTTGATATCGACGGTGCGGGTCTGGTCTTCGTTCTTGCTGACGTCGCACACGTACACCAGCCCTAAGTCCACGATGTTGACCGGGATCTCGGGGTCGAAACAAGTTCTCAGCTGCTGCCACACGACGTTCTTGATGTCCTCTTCGGAAGCTTCCGCCGGGACCTGCGGCGCTTGCACGGCGGTCTTGCCGATGGCGTCGGCATCCTGCCCGGCGATGCGAAATAAATTACCGTCGACATACACGGTGAAGCTACCGCCCAGGGCCTGCGTGATGTAGCCCACCGCTCCCTGCTTGAGGTTGACCTCGACGCCGGCGGGTATGGCCACCGCTTTGACTTCGCGTTGCACGACGATCGGTTCATTGTCATAGGAGCGCATGGCTTTGGACTCATTCGGTTGATACCGCAGCCAAAGACTGCGGATTGGTGGATCGCAGCGCCGCGGTGAGCGTATGCCAGCACAGACTTGCGCATTTGACGCGCGCCGGGAACTCGCGGACGCCCGACAGTGCCGCGAGCTTGCCCAGTTCATCGGCGGGCGGCGCCGCGTCATCGGTGAGCAGTTGGTGGACGCGCTCGAATAGCTGCAGCGCTTCGGGGCGCGTCTTGCCCTTGACGGCTTCGGTCATCAGCGACGCGGAGGCGGTCGATATCGCGCATCCCTGGCCTTCGAAGCGGATGTCGCTGATTTTGTCGCCGCTCATTTTTAGGCGCAGCGTCAGGCGGTCGCCGCACAGGGGATTGAACCCGTCGGCGCTGGCGTCGGCCGGGTCCAAGCCGCCGAAGTTCCGTGGCTTGCGGTTGTGGTCGAGGATCACGTCGCGGTAGAGATCATTGAGCTGCATGGCGGCCTTAGGTGAATATCTTGCGCGCGCGCTCGATGCCGGCGGCAAGCCTGTCGATTTCATCGAAGGTGTTGTAGAACGCGAAGGAAGCGCGCGCGGTGGCCGGCAGTTGGAAAAAATCCATCACCGGCATCGCGCAGTGATGGCCGGTGCGAATGGCGACGCCGTCCTCGTCGAGGATGGTGCCCAGATCGTGCGGATGCACGCCGTCGACCGCGAACGAGATCAGGCTGGCCTTGTCGCCGGCCGTCCCCACGATGCGCAGCCCCGGAATTTTACTCAACGCCGCCGTTGCGTACTGCAACAGGGCGTCCTCGTGTGCCCGTGCAGCCGGCAGATCCAGACCCGCCAGAAAATCCACGGCGGCGCCTAAGCCCACGGTGCCCGAGATATTGGGCGTGCCGGCCTCGAACTTGTGGGGGAGTCCGTTGTAAGTGGTCTTGGCGAAGGTCACGGTGAGAATCATGTCGCCGCCGCTCTGCCAGGGCGGCATGCGCTCCAGCAGCTGTTCGCGGCCGTACAACACGCCGATGCCGGTGGGACCGAACATCTTGTGGCCGGAGAACGCGTAGAAATCGCACGCAAGGTCCTGCACGTCCACCGCCATGTGCGACACCGCCTGAGCGCCGTCGATCAAGGTCACGATGCCGCGCGCTGTGGCGGCGGCAATCAAACGCTTGATGGGCAGCACTGTGCCCAAGGCATTCGATACATGCGCGCAGGCGAACAGCCGGGTACGGGGACTCATCAGCGGCAGCACCGCATCGACGTGGACTTCGCCGCGAGAGTCGATCGGCGCGACCACGAGAGTCGCGCCGGTTTGCTCGCAGACTATCTGCCAGGGCACGATATTGGCGTGGTGCTCCAAGTGCGTAATGAGGATTTCATCGCCCGGCTTTAAGGTGGGCCGCGCGTAGCTTTGTGCGACAAGATTGATCGCCTCGGTGGTGCCGCGCACGAAAATAATTTCGTGAACGGAGCGGGCGTTGATGAATCGGGCCACGCGCTCCCGCGCCGATTCGTACAGCGTGGTCGCCTCCTGACTCAACGTGTGGACGCCGCGATGCACGTTGGCATGATGATGACGCTCGTAGTCATCGACCGCGTCGATGACGGCGTCCGGGCGCTGCGCCGAGGCGCCATTGTCCAGGTAGGCCAACGGCTTGCCGCGCACCATGCGCGCCAGCACGGGAAAGCGGCGCCGCAGTGCATGCACATCGAACCTAAGGGCGGTGGCAGCCAGCGCGGTATTTTTCATCGAAACTTCCGCAATATCTGTGAATCCGGCAGCTGCGCAATCAAGGCGTTTTCGATCGATGCTCGCGCCGTGGGCACGGACATGCCGGTGAGCACATCGGCCAGAAAGGCGTATACCAGCAAGCTCTGCGCCGTGTCGCGATCCAGCCCGCGCGAGAGCATGTAAAAGAGCATGTCGGGGTCGAGCCGGCCGGTGGTCGCGCCGTGGGCGCACTTGACCTCATCCGCATGGATTTCCAATTGCGGCCGCGTATCGATCTCGGCGGTGGGCGAGAGCAGCAGGCCGCGGCTGGATTGCTGCGAGTCGCTGCGGGCGGCGCCGGCATTGACGACGACTTTGCTGTTGAAAATGACGCGGCTCGAATCGCTGGCGATGGCGCGCGCGGTTTGGCGGCTGCGCGTATCGGGGGCGGCATGCGTAACGATATTGACGCAATCGACGTGGCGGTTCTCGTGCCCCACCAGCAGCGAATAGCTGTCGAGCGAGGCGTGCGGTTGGTTCATGTGCCCTTCGAGCGTCGCGCGCACCACGCCGCCGCCCAGTGCAATCGTGAATTGCTTGCAGCGGCTGCCCTGCTCCTGGTGGATATTGAGGGAGTCGATATGGGTGGCGCCGCCGCCGGTGGCGAACACCCGGTAGTGTTCGAGCTGCGAGTCGCGGCCCAACGCAATGTTCGTGTTGGAATTGCTCAGTGGCGTGTGCTCGCCCTGGGCCACGTGGTGTTCGATGATGGTTGCGCTCGAGCCGGGGCTCGCCTCGATGATGACCCGAGGGTAGGCGACGTTATTGACTCCGTTGCCGGTCGCGACGTGCAGAATCACCAGCGGCGTCGCTACCTGGGTGGTGATTTTAAGGTACAGGCCATCGACGAACAGGGCGGTGTTGAGCAGCGACCAACGCTGTTGATCGGCATCGGACAAGGGTTCGATGAAGCGCAGCAATGACTTCGGATCTAGGCGAGCTATCTCTCCTATCGTATTAATTTCTATGCCGTTTATCATCGTATCCGCAGTGGGCAGGGCGGGATGGCCGTTGATCACGAGCACGGTTGCCGCACGTTCGGTGCCGCCCAGCAGGGAGAGTGAGGCGGACGGTTCGATCTCGCCGCGCGTCATGCGCGGCGCATCCACGAAGCTCTGTGCGGCGAGGCTGCGCAAGTTGGTATAGCGCCATGTCTCATCACGCATGGTCGGCAGTCCGAGCTTGAGAAACCGCTGCATCGCCTCCTCACGCACCGGCGACAGCGAATCGGCGGGACGCGTGCGCCACTGGGCCTCGAAGGAGCGCAGCGCCGCGGAGGCGGGCCGGTCGGGGGTTTGCAGCGCCGGGCTCATGCGACTTGGGCTTCCAGCACCCAGTCGTAGCCGCGCCGCTCCAGTTCCTGCGCGAGCGACTTATCGCCGCTCTTCCGTATCCGCCCGCCGGACAAAACATGGACTTGGTCCGGCACGATGTAGTCCAGCAGACGCTGGTAGTGAGTCACCAGCACCACGGCGCGCTTCGGGTCGCGCAAGCTGTTCACGCCCGCGGACACCACCTTGAGCGCATCGATATCGAGTCCGGAATCCGTTTCATCGAGGATCGCGAGCTTGGGCTCCAGCACGAGCATCTGCAGTACTTCATTGCGCTTTTTCTCGCCTCCCGAAAAGCCCTCGTTGACGCCGCGCGTCAGGAAGGATTCACTCATCTGCATGAATTTCATCTTTTGCCGGATGAGCGTCAGAAAGTCATAGGCGTCGACTTCGGGTTCGCCGGCCGCTTTGCGTTTGGCGTTCAGCGCGGCTTTCAGCAGGTAGACGTTGTTGACGCCGGGAATTTCGACGGGATATTGAAACCCTAAAAACAAACCGGCGCGGGCGCGCTCCTCCGCCGGCAGAGCCAGCAAGTCGCGGCCTTCGAAAGTCACCGAACCATCGGTGACTTCATAGTCCTCGCGGCCGGCCAACACCTGCGCCAGCGTGCTCTTGCCCGAGCCGTTAGGTCCCATGATGGCGTGGACCTCGCCGGCGTTGACGGTCAGATTGACGCCCTTCAGGATGTCTTTGCCCGCAACTCGGGCGCACAAATTGGAAATTTTCAGCAAAATTGTTTCCTCTTCGCGCCGCTAGCCGACGGCGCCTTCCAGACTGACGCTCAGCAAATTCTGAGCCTCGACCGCGAATTCCATCGGCAGTTCTTTAAACACTACTTTGCAAAATCCACTGACGATCATGTTCACCGCGTCTTCCGCCGAGATGCCCCGCTGCAGGCAGTAGAACAATTGGTCTTCGCCGATCTTCGACGTGCTGGCCTCATGCTCGACGGTCGCGGTCGGGTTCTTGACTTCCATGTAGGGGAACGTGTGTGCTCCGCACTGCGGGCCCATCAATAGCGAGTCGCACTGCGTGAAATTACGCGCGCCGGCGGCGCTCGGCAGAATCTTCACCAGGCCACGGTAGACATTTTCGGCATGACCGGCCGAGATGCCCTTGGACACGATCGTGCTCTTGGTGTTGCGCCCGATGTGGATCATCTTGGTGCCGGTATCCGCCTGCTGATAATTGTTGGCGACCGCGACGGAATAAAACTCGCCGATCGAGTTTTCACCCCTGAGTATGCAGCTCGGATATTTCCAGGTGATGGCGGAGCCGGTTTCCACCTGGGTCCATGAGATTTTTGAATTGTGGCCGCGGCATTCGCCGCGCTTGGTCACGAAGTTGTAAATGCCGCCCACGCCGTTTTCGTCGCCCGGATACCAATTCTGCACCGTCGAGTACTTGATCTGCGCATTGTCCAATGCCACCAGTTCCACCACGGCGGCGTGCAGCTGGTTCTCATCGCGCATTGGCGCCGTGCAGCCTTCCAGATAGCTCACCGACGCGCCCTCGGCGGCGATGATCAAGGTGCGCTCGAATTGGCCCGTTTTGGCGGCATTGATGCGGAAATAAGTCGACAGTTCCATCGGGCAGCGCACGCCGGGGGGCACGTACACGAAGGAGCCGTCGGAGAATACGGCGGAATTCAGCGCAGCGAAGAAATTATCCCCGGTCGGCACGACGCTGCCGAGGTAGCGTTCGACGAGTCGCGGGTGGTCGCGCACCGCGTCGGAAAACGAACAGAAGATAACGCCGGCTTTGCCCAACTTCTCTTTGAAGGTGGTGGCGACGGAGACGCTGTCGAATACGGCGTCGACGGCGACGCCCGCCAGGCGCGCTCGCTCGTGCAACGGAATGCCGAGCTTCGCATACGTTTCCAACAGCTTCGGGTCCACTTCATCGAGGCTTTTCGGCGCATTCGCCGGCGCGCGCGGCGCCGAGTAGTACGAAATGTCCTGATAGTCGATGGGTTTGTAATGCACGTAGGCCCAAGTCGGCTCACGCATGGTTCGCCAATGTCGAAAAGCCTTCAGCCGCCAGTCCAGCAAGAACTGGGGTTCATGCTTCTTCTTCGATATGGCGGTGACGACACCTTCGTCGAGTCCCGGCGGCAAGCTATCGGACTCGATATCGGTAACGAACCCGTGCCGGTATTTTTGACCGATGAGGGCTGCAACGTCTTGGGGTTTGCTAGACACGAGAGTTTCCGGTTGCCATTACGCTTCGATGATCCTTGTATATTGGGTCTAAGATCAGATATTCACGCGAATGTCCGACGTAAGGTCGGTCACCCGCAAATCGACGGCGTTCAATCCCGCCAACTGATGCAGCGTCACATCCTCAAGGGCACGGCGGATGCCGGCGTTGACGCGCTGCCAGACGCCGCCGACGCGGCACAGGCGCTCGATGCCGCACTGGCTGGAGGCGCCGCTGCATTCGGTAATCGCGATCGGGCCCTCGAATACATCGAGAATTTGCGCGGCGGTAATTTGCTCGGGGCTGCGCGCGAGACGATATCCGCCTTGGGCGCCGAGCGAAGAAATCACGAGACCAGCGCGTTGCAGTCCTTTCAATACTTTACTCACGGTGGGCCGGCTCAGGCGTGTGCGCTCGGCCAATTCCGCCGCGGCGAGCGTTAGCGCGGGTTCTTGCGCTAAACTCGCCAATACGACGGTCGCGTAGTCGGTCAATTTTCCCATGCGCAACATATGAAAATGCCTACCCCAATCGATACTTCATGTGGGACAAGTTTAGTCCTATTTGATTCGAAGTTCCACCCTTGAGGCCGGATTCGCCCCCCTTGAGGGCGCATTCGCCCCGATTTTGTTATCCTTGGCCGCCACCGACACCGGTCAATATCAGCGAGACCAAGCCAGTCATGAATACCGCCGATCTTTGCGCCACAGCGCGCGCGTTAGTGGCAAAAAATCGCGGGATTTTGGCCGCGGACGAGAGCACGAGCACCATCAAAAAGCGCTTCGACAGCATCAAATTGGAGTCCACGGAAGAGAATCGGCGGGCCTATCGCGAACTGTTGTTCACCGCGCCCGGCGCGCAGCAGTACATCAGCGGTGTCATCATGTATGACGAGACGCTGCGTCAAAAGACCCAGGACGGCGTGCCGTTCCCGGCTTATCTCGCAAACCACGGCATGCTGCCGGGCATCAAAGTCGACATGGGCGCCAAACCGCTC
>DATCDX010000156.1:0-2303 GCA_036510475.1 Steroidobacteraceae bacterium | reverse complement strand
ATCATCACGGCGGGCGGCGAGAACGTGGCGCCTCAGCTCGTTGAGGGATATCTCAAGTCAATTCCGGTGGTGAGTCAGGCGGTGGTGATCGGTGACCGCCGGCGCTATCTCGGCGCGCTGCTCACGCTCGATCCGGCGCGTTTGCCTATGGATGCCGCCGCGGCGGGCAGCTCGGCGCGCGACGCGGCGAGCGCCGCCGCCTGCGAAAAATTCCGCGCGCTGTTGCAGCGAGAGATCGACGCCGTGAACGCGAAACTGGCCCGGTCGCAGACGGTGAAGCGTTTCGAGATTATCGTTGGCGAGTTCACGGTGGAGGGCGGGGAACTCACGCCCTCGCTCAAGGTGAGACGTCGCGCCGTGGAGGAGAAATACGCGGCGGAGATCGAGCGGCTGTTCAAATAGAGCGCAAGCGTACGCTCGCCTACTTCAACATCTGCTTGGCGATCGTCTGCAATTGCATGTTGGATGTGCCTTCGTAGATCGCGCCGATCTTTGCGTCGCGATAGAACTTTTCCGCGGGGAAATCCTTGGTGTACCCGTACCCGCCGAACAGTTCGAGCGACACGGACGTGACGCGCTCGCACACCTGCGAGGCGTAGAGCTTGGCCATCGCGCCTTCGAGGGCGATGTCGTGGCCGGAATCTTTCAGGCGCGCCGCGTTGTACACCATGAGCCGCGCCGCTTCGAGTTCCGTGCGCGCCTGCGCGAGTTGAAACTGGATGCCCTGGAATTCGGAAAGTGATTTGCCGAATTGCTTGCGCTCCTTGACGTAGTCGGTGGCAGCGCGGAGGGCGCCCTGCGCGATACCGATCATCTGCGCGCCGATGCCGATGCGTCCCTCGTTCAGCGTTTCGATGGCGACCTTGTAGCCCTGGCCAACCGGACCGAGCACATTCTGCATCGGGACTTCCACGCCGTCGAGAATCAACTCGGTGGTGCTCGATGCGCGAATGCCCATCTTGTCTTCCTTCTTGCCGACGCTGAACCCGGGGAAGTCGCGCTCGACCACGAACGCTGTGATGCCCTTGTAGCCGGCATCGGGATTCACGTTGGCGAACACGACATAGATCTGCGCTTCGGCACCGTTGGTGATCCACATCTTGCGTCCGGTGAGCAGCCAGCGGTCGCCATTCTGCTGGGCGCGGGTGGCCATGCCGAAGGCGTCCGAACCGGAGCCAGGCTCCGACAGCGCATAGGCGCCGACCGCGCCGCCGGTAAGGCGTGGGAGGTACGTGGCCTTGATGTGGTCGCTGCCGTAAGTGCGAATGGGATAGTTGACGAGTGTGTTCTGCACGTCCACCTGGATGGCGGCGGAGGCGTCAATCTTGGCGATCTCTTCAACCGCGAGGGTCACCATCATGAGCGAGCCGGCAGCGCCGCCATATTCTTCGGCGACTTCGATGCCGAACAGTCCCATTTCCGCGAACGACTTGGTGAGCTCCGGATCAATCTTGCCGGCGCGTTCCATGTCCTGCACGCGTGGGCGAACCAGTTCCTCCGCCATGGCTGCGACCGCGTCGCGGAACATGAGTTCATCCTCGGAGAGGACGGTGAGGGGCGGGCGCTGGGGGGGCGCGGATTCGGAAGCCATGGCCTGTGACGAAGGGGGAAGGGAAAACGCCGGGCCCGCGGTTCACGACCAACCGACGATACCCAATTACAAGCTACGACACAAAATGGCGTGCCGGGAGCGACGAGCGGCGGCCTGGCGGCGGAGGCTAGAACATTGACCGCGCATTGGCGCAGAGGGCGAGCAACTGGGCGTCGCTCATACCGCGCCACTCCGGGGGCGCGGGCCACACGCGGCGGCGATCAACGCGCGAGGAGAAGATCAAGCCTGGATTCTCGGTCTGCGGCAACACGTCCCAGTCGAGTGCCATGCGAAAATCCCATTGGCTCTCGTCGTAGACTTCCCATTCGATCCGATCAGCATCCACGAGAATTCGCGCTCCCGGATCGCCGACCCCGCCGGAAGGAGCTTGCTCTGGATTTGATGGTCGGAAGTCCATACGAACTGGCTCCGCACACCAACCGGTTCGGAGGTAAAGCCGAGCCGTTCGGTAGGGATGGGGAACGCGCAACTGAACAAATTGCCGCGCGACATCATCGCCGAGCGAACGGTTCCAAGGCGCTGCTGCATAAGTAATGACGCAGCAACGAGATTCCTGCAACCCCGCGGGCGTTTTGCCCGCGTTGCTGACGGTCGGATGGCGCCCTGATGGCGCCACTTCGAATTTCAATGGGTTTGCTACCGGCCGAACACTTCGAGTGCGAGGTCCACTTTTCCGAAGGGCGCCGACACC
>DATCDX010000155.1:0-4906 GCA_036510475.1 Steroidobacteraceae bacterium | reverse complement strand
CGCCGCCATCAGTTCCGCCACACGCTGCGCTTCGCCGCCCCTCGCCGCGAGCGCCTCCTTGAGCGCAGTCTCGCGCGCCGCGAGTTCCGCAGCCATCCGCACGCGTTCCGCCTCGAGTGCTGCCTGTTGCGCCGCAATCTTCGTTTCCAATCCCGTCACCTGGGCCTGCACGCGATCGCGTTCGGAGCCAAGCGCGCTGCGCCCCGCATCCGCCGCACCGACTTTCGCGTCCATTTCGCGAAACAAATTTAGATCGAAGCCACCGCGCCACTCGCGGGTGCGCAACCGCTCCAAATAGGAATTCGCCAGCGTCTTCAATGCGCCCAGCTCGGATCGGGCCGTATTCGCTTGCGCATCGCCCACCTTGATCCGCGCGCCGAGAGCAGCCGCCTTTTCCCGGCTCGCTTTCAATTCCAACGCAATTCCATCCGCCTGCGTGTGCGCCGCCTGCAAGTCCGCCTGCAACTGCGTGCCGAGCTTCGAGCGCGCCTCCAAAGCCGGCACGATCTTGGCATGCTCCTGTTGCAGAGCCGTGAGCTGCGCATCGCGTTCACCCAGGGAGTGCAACACCTGCACGATGGTGGCATCGCGCGCCGCGAGTGAATCACGCAAAGTACGCGATTCGCCTTGCTGCCGCTCCGCATCGCGCTGCGCCTCATCGAGCCGCAAACGCGCCGTCTCGGCGGCCGCGGCTTTCTCTGCCACGGTTTTCTCGTGAGAGCGAGTCAGCGCCTCGTACTCGGCATCTCGCCGAGTGATGCGCTCTTCCACCGAGCGCACGCTTTCCGCCAGCGACGGCAGATCCACACCGGCCGGCCGTGCAAACTCCGGCGGCACGGCGGGCGCCGCAACCAACGGGCTTCCCGGCACGCCGGCCGAATAGTCCAGCGGCACCGCATCGTCCGCGACATCCGGATCGATGAACGTGCCGTCGAGAATCGGCAGCCGGTCGGTTTTGTCGAGGTCCACCTCTTGGGAATGACTGTGTTCCTGCGCCATATCTCCCCCGCCTAACCTGTCCGTGTATTCGGCACGCCGAACGCCGACTGGCGCAGCCTTTGTATTTGATCGCGCAATCGCGCGGCCTGCTCGAACTCCAAATTGCGCGCCAGCTTCATCATCTCGGCATCGAGCTTTTTGATGCGCTTCAGCGCCTGCTCCGGCGCCAGCGCCAGCGTCTCATCGTCCAAGCCGTAACGATCCCGCCCCTGCACCGCGCGCGCGCCCTCCATTACATCCGCCACCGCCTTGACGATGCTGCGCGGCGTAATGCCATGCGCGGCGTTGAACTCGATCTGCTTGTTGCGGCGCCGATCGGTCTCCGCAATGGCGCGTTCGATCGAACCCGTGCGCACGTCCGCATACAAAATCGCCTTGCCCTGCACGTTGCGCGCCGCCCGCCCGATGGTCTGGATCAAGGAGCCCTCCGAGCGCAAGAACCCTTCCTTGTCCGCGTCCAGGATCGCGACCAAGGACACCTCCGGCATGTCCAAGCCCTCGCGCAGCAAGTTGATGCCGACGATCACGTCGAATTTACCCAAGCGCAGATCACGGATGATCTCCGAGCGCTCCACCGTCTCTATATCCGAATGCAGGTAGCGGACCCTCACGCCATGCTCACTCAAATACTCGGTCAGATCCTCCGCCATCCGCTTGGTCAGAGTGGTGACCAAGACGCGCTCATTCACCTGCGCGCGCAGCCGGATCTCCGACAGTAAATCGTCCACCTGGGCACGTACCGGGCGAATCTCCACCATCGGATCGGTCAATCCCGTCGGGCGCACCACTTGCTCGACGACCTGCGCCGACACCCGCTTCTCGTAGTGCGACGGAGTCGCCGAGACGTAAATGGCCTGCGGCGCCATATGCTCGAATTCCTCGAAGCGCAGCGGCCGATTATCCAGCGCCGAGGGCAAACGGAAGCCGTACTCGACCAGCGTCTCCTTGCGCGATCGATCGCCCTTGTACATCGCACCCAGCTGCGGAATCGTCTGATGACTCTCGTCGATGACCAGCAACGCATCTTTCGGCAGGTAATCGAACAGGCACGGCGGCGGTTCACCCGCGGCGCGGCCCGACAGATAGCGCGAGTAATTCTCGATGCCCGCGCAGTAACCGACTTCGTTCATCATTTCCAAATCGAACAAGGTGCGCTGTTGCAGCCGCTGCGCTTCGACCAGTTTGCCGGCGGCGTGCAGTTCCAGGAGCCGCGTGCGCAATTCCCCCCGAATCTCCTCCACCGCGTTCTGCACCCGCTCCTTGGGCGTCACATAGTGCGTCGACGGATACACCGTCAGGCGCGGCACCTTGCGCAGCACTTCGCCGGTCAACGGATCGAAGAAACTCAAACTCTCGACCGAGTCGTCGAACAGTTCCACCCGCACCGCTTCGCGTTCCGATTCCGCCGGAAAGATATCGATGACATCGCCGCGCACGCGGTAGGTACCCTGCTGCAGATCGATTTCATTGCGCGTGTACTGCATGTCCGCCAGCCGGCGCAGCAGCTTGCGCTGCTCCAGACGATCGCCCCGCGACATGTGCAGCACCATGCTGAGGTAGGCCTGCGGGTCGCCCAAGCCATAAATCGCCGACAC
This sequence comes from Steroidobacteraceae bacterium, assembly GCA_036510475.1. Classification (GTDB taxonomy): domain Bacteria; phylum Pseudomonadota; class Gammaproteobacteria; order Steroidobacterales; family Steroidobacteraceae; genus Bog-1198. Next base: position 2,312 of record DATCDX010000155.1, on the reverse strand, counting down.
GGTCGCCACAATGATGGAATCCGGCCGCTCCAGCAGCGCCTTGGTCGCCGACAGACGCATTTGCTCGATGTGCTCGTTGATCGACGCATCCTTCTCGATGAAGGTATCCGAGGCCGGAACGTAGGCCTCCGGCTGGTAGTAGTCGTAGTAGGAAACGAAGTACTCCACCGCGTTCTTCGGGAAGAAAATCTTGAACTCACCGTACAGCTGCGCCGCCAAGGTCTTGTTGTGCGCCAGCACCAGGGTCGGCCGCTGCAGCCGCTGGATGACATTCGCAATGGTGAAGGTCTTGCCGGACCCGGTGACGCCCAACAAGGTTTGATGGGCAAGGCCGCTCGTCAGTCCATCGACAAGTTTTTCAATCGCTTGCGGCTGATCGCCGGCCGGCGTGTAGTCCGAATAGAGCTCAAAACTCATAGCGTCATTGTCTCACGTTGCAGGCGGTACTGGCAGGCGCCGCCAGGGGCCCGCGCGTGCCAAGGTGCGACAACGTGCGCTCGTCCGCGGTTCCGCCCGTCATATGTCGCGTGGCCGCTCGGGCTCGCTGCCTGGCGCCGCCAGGCTGATTTTCGTACACTTGCTCGCCGTATTTAACATTAGGAAATTCCCCTTGGCCGTGCCACTGTCGAAGCGTGTTCAAAAAGTTAAGCCCTCCCCCACCCTCGCGGTCACCGCACGAGCCGCCAAGCTCAAAGCCGAAGGCAAGGACATCATTGGCCTAGGGGCCGGCGAACCGGATTTCGATACGCCCGTACATATCGCAGATGCGGGCGTCGACGCCATTCGCAAGGGGATCACGCGCTACACGGCCGTCGATGGCACCGCCGAATTGAAGGACGCCATCATCGCCAAATTCAAGCGCGACAACGGCCTCAGCTACGAGCGCAATCAAATCCTCGTCTCGTCGGGCGCCAAGCAAACCTGTTTCAACGTCTGCGCCGCACTGCTCGACCCCGGCGACGAATGCGTGATCCCCGCACCGTACTGGGTGTCCTACCCTGACATGGCCCTGCTCGCGGACGGCACGCCAGTCAGCGTGTATGCCGGCCCCGAGCAAGGCTACAAGATCACGCCGGCGCAGCTCGCCGCCGCCATCACGCCGCGCACGAAACTACTGTTCATCAACAGCCCCAATAATCCCACCGGCGCCGCGTATACCAAGGCCGAACTGCAAGCCCTCGGGGCGGTTCTCGCCAAGCACCCGCAAGTGGTGATCGCCTCCGACGAAATGTACGAACATATTTACTGGGCCGCCGAGCCGTACACCAGCTTCGTGCAAGCGAATCCTCACCTGTACGACCGCACCATCACCATCAACGGCGTCTCCAAGGCCTATGCCATGACCGGCTGGAGAATCGGCTACTGCGGCGGCCCGAAGGAAATCGTCGCCGCCATGGCCACGATTCAAGGCCAGTCGACCTCGAACGCCTCCAGCATTTCACAACGCGCCGCAACCATCGCCCTGAACGGCGACCAAGCGTGCGTCGGCGAAATGAACAAAGCCTTCAAGGAACGCCATGACTTCGTGGTCGCCGGATTGAATGCCATACCCGGACTGTCATGCCGCCCCGGCGCAGGGACTTTCTACGCCTTCGCCCAGGTCGAAGGCGCCATGCGCGCGCTCGGGATCAAGGACGATAACGCGTTCGCCGAATACCTACTGGTGGAAGCCGGCGTGGCCGTAGTCCCCGGCTCGGGATTTGGCGCACCCGGGCACATGCGCATCTCCTTCGCCTGCAGCATGGCGACCCTAGCGGATGCCCTACGCCGCATCGAGCGCGTACTCAGCGTGGCGGAGGCCAAGCGCGCCTGAGCCTTCTTTATCGCCCTTGCCAAAGAGCGGCGCCAACGCGGGCATTAGCGTCCGCGCGTGCATCGTCGCCCATCGGTACCTTGCGCAAATACGTTGCCGCGGAAACGTTCTTTGTCCACGGGCTGGACGTACCGGCGTTGCCGCGGAAACGCCCCTTCTCACAGGTTGGCTGCCCGACGTTGCCGCGGAAACGCCCATTTCATCCGCAGGTCAGACGTCCTGGCGCACTTGCCTCGGAAACAGCCCATCCGCTAAAGCGCGCGCGTGACAGCGACGGCGCGACGCGCCAAAGAGCCGCCCAAAGCATTAATATCCGGATAATATTGACTCGCGATTTATATCCGGGTATAATTTGCGCGACCCCGATATATGAGTCTGTGCATGATGAATAACTCCCAAACCACTAATTTTACTGCATTTTTAGACTCAACCCAGCTCGCTTCGGGACCGCTCAGCCAAGTCGCAGTAGCCGTCAAGAGAGTTACTGATCGGGGCACCC
>DATCDX010000154.1:0-10336 GCA_036510475.1 Steroidobacteraceae bacterium | reverse complement strand
GAGCGTAGAATGGCCTCTATCTCTTTGGGCTTGAGACGCTGCACCTTGAGCCTGTCCCAACCCTGCGGCTCCTCGCCTTCCGGCAGCAGCTGCACGGCGCCGACACAGTCGCGGCCGATAGCCTCGAGTAAATTGAACGTGCTCGCAGAGTGCGTGGCGAATCGCGCCTTGATTCGATCCCGCATTCCCTGACTGTCCGGCAGAAGGTTATCGAAGTAGGAGCCGACCGCATCGCTCGTGATCGCAGCATCCGAGGTCATCGGCAGCGACAGCGACAGCGCACGACTTTGCGGATCAGAGATCCAATCTTTATCATAGTTGAATCGGTCCCGCCCACCGCGTATCTGCTGCCAGGCGCCAACGTAGCGCCCGTTCATCCACACGCCTAGCGTGCTCACCAGTCCTCACCTCGCCGAGTTGGCGTGGGCGTTGGTTTTGACTCAGGCTTACGAGCGCTCTCGGACGGGCGCAATTTGAGCAGCACATCTACCCCAAGGGCGGCGAGAATCTCGAGAAGTCGCCCGGTGGCGATCAGCTCAGGATGACGCTCGATTTGAGAGTAACGTTCCTGCGTGATCCGCAATCGTTTGGCCATATTGGCCTGAGTAGCTTTGCGCGACTTGCGCAGTGACTTCAGATGCAGGGAAAGCTGCGAAGGGGTCTGTAATAGTAAAGTGTCCATGCTCCCTATTATAGAATCTTGGCCTTATATTTTCAATATATAACTTATAGGTTATAATTACAAAATATAAGTTCGGACTTATCTATGAGATTGGCAATCCGCACAGCGCGGGGAGTAACGGCATTGGGCCGCTTGTGGCCACGTGCGTAGTAATACCCCACGCAAATAAAAACGCCGCGGTGTTACCCGCGGCGCAAAAGGTCAGATCAACTAATCGACTTACTTCGACACTGACTTCTTGAACATGCGATCGATCTTCTCATTGATCGCTTCAATGGCGGTGGAGTTGGACTGCGACTGCGACAATGCCTGATTCGCAGTGCTCTGCGCGCCGGAGGCGGCCGAAGAGGCGCTGGCAGCGGCGCTGTTGGCAGCAGCCGCATCGCTGGACGCCTTCGACGTGTCGCCTTGCAGTTTGCTGACCTGTGATTTCAGATCGTCGATCTGTGCTTGGACAGGCTTCAAGTCGGTGCAACCTGCGAACGCGAGAACGCAGGCCGCGGCGACTGTGGCCTTAATGGTGGTAGTCAATGTCATAAAAATATTCCCCTAGGGTTAATTCATTCGTATCGGAAAGTCCGAAGTGTCGCAACAAACAGGCCCAGTCGCAATGTCGGGCCCGCCTGCGTCGCAGCACAGTCACACATAAAGCCAAATTCGCGCCTCGAATGCAACTGAAAACCGCTATTTGTCGCGGCTTCGCGACTATTTTTACAAAGTTCCATTCCGGTAAATTAAAACATCATTAAGAATACACGTCGGAGTGTAAGTTTTACAGCACCTAGGGTTCATTTAATGGGATTTGTCCTGCGGCATTCGTCAGCCATGCAACAACTCCTTCACAGCGCGGTGCCCTTGATTGATCGCCGAATCGGTATAAGCGGCGCCGCCGGAATCAGAATTGGCAATGGTAATCCTGCCGAATTGGGCGCGCCCTAGGACGTGCGGCCGTTGGTTTTCGGGTACGTCGGCATCGAACAGCGGATTGTATTCGGGGGCGTAGCCGTGCGGCCACCGATTCACCGTGATGGCGGTGATGTCGCGCGCGGGGTCAAATCCACCGGCGCCTAAGGTGCGTGCCAGCTGTTCGCGAATATTGCGTTCGAACGTTTCCAGGGAGGTGGTCAACAGTTCCGCCCGCCCTGCGCGATTCTGATCGTGTTCCGGCAGCCCCGGTTTACAGGGTGTGCGCACCATGTGCACGAGGATGGGATCGTTCGGCGACTTGGGGCTTTGATAGTTGCCGATATCGACGTGCGGATTCAAATGAAAATATGTGTGATAGCCGCCCGGTGCATACACCCGGTGCAGTTTGAGCTTGTCGAATGCCTGCCAGTTGCGCAGGGCGACGCTGGTATAGACCAGCGGTGTCTTGACCAACTCGTGCAGCGCGACTTTCTGCGCTGCCGGTAATTCCGGGCACAAATACGGAATCATCATGTTGTAGCCGGCGAGCACCGTACACTTGGCGCGTGCCGAGAACGCCTGGTTGCCGCGCAGATAGGTGACTTCCACATGGCTGGCGGTTTTAGGATCGCCCAGATGACGCGCGCGAATGGCGATGCTGCTCAAACGCAGGCGCACCGGTGTGCCGCTGCGATCGAGTTGTTCATACTTCACCCGTGCGGTGACGATATCTTCGGCGCTGTTGCCGGGAACGGCGCGTGGTATGAGGTCCCGGACCAGGAGACGCGCGATGGTGGCGTTGCCGTCGGGAAAATGTAATTTCAGGGAGCCGCCGGTATCTTCGTATCCGGCCGGTGTGTAGCCCATGCGCCGGATCGATCCTTTCGCCAGGTGCATGCCTTGAAATCCGGGTAGACCGAATCCCCAGCAGTCGAGGGCGGATACCGCGTCGGTGCCGACGCCCCATTCGCCCATGGTGCGCGCGTGATAGAACTTGAGCACCGCCGGTTCCACGTGCACCAGATCGCGCAGAAACGCTTCATAGCTCATGCGCGACAGGCGCTGCTTCTTGTCGTCGGATGACAGGCCCGGCAGGTAATCGACCGGCGCCTCTTGGATCCGGACGATGTCCTCGCGTGCGCGGGCGGATAACGGGGCCGATGCCAGAAGTTGCTTGAACGGTAGCTGGCCGATGCCGACGACGAGTTTGTCGGCGCCGAATGTTTCGCGATCGAAGAACACGCCGCTTTGCAGCCCCAAGTGCTCATAGAATTGCAGGTGTTGAGTGGTTTTGGCGAGCTTCGCCACATCGATGCCGAGCGTCGTCAGCAGCCCCGCGGCAATGGGACCATAGGGCCGGGGACTGTCGATTTCCAAAGTGCCGCCGTTCAATAAATTGAGGTGGCCGCCCAAGTCGAATTCATTGCGTTTGGCATGGCCGCCGAAATCATCGTGATTGTCGAGAAGCAGGATGCGGCTGTTGGGCGTCGTCTGCGCGCGGTAAAAATGAGCGGCGGCGAGGCCGCTGATGCCTGCGCCGACGACGATCAAGTCATATTCCTCGCCGGTATCCGTGACCGTAGGCCACGTCCGGCCGTCGCGCAGGGCGTGAGCGCCCTCGAATGATCCGGGGTGACTGCCGCGCATGCCGGTGAGCAGTGGGGGATAGTAGCCGGGCGAGTCTTGGGCGGCGGATAGTGGTGAGGTGGCGGGTAATGGCGAGGCGCCCGGTGCGCCCGGCGTGGTAGCCGCGCCCAATTGTGTTGCAGCAAGTAAGGGTGCGGAGGCGGCGACGGTGGCGCCGATGGCAACGCCGTTCAAAAAATCGCGCCGCGTGATGGGTTGATCCATGCCGAGTAAACGGTCCAAACGGTCCTTCGAGCGATCTTGTTTTTTTCGTGTCATGGATGAATTTGTTCCGTGGATAGGTTTTAAGGCAAAGGCAGTAGATTTGAGGCGGGGTTGGCTGCGATGGGGCAAATTACCGCGCTGTCGGCCCACTTGCCAGTGCCTCAAGACTGTATATAATGACAGCAACTGTCTACATATACAGGTGATGCATGTCGGACCTCACGCCTCGTCAAACTCAAATCTTACGGCTGATTCAAAGCTCCATTTTGGAAAGCGGGATGCCGCCCACGCGCGCGGAAATCGCACGCACGATGGGTTTCAAATCACCGAACGCCGCCGAGGAACATCTGCGCGCCCTGCAACGCAAGGGAGTCATCGATCTCATCCCCGGCGCTTCACGCGGCATCCAGCTCAAGGACATCCTGCGTGAACAATTGGGTTTGCCGCTCATCGGGCGTGTGGCAGCCGGCCGTCCGATCCTAGCCGAAGAGCATATCGAAGCGCGCTATCAGATCGACCCGCAGTTATTCCAGCCGCAGCCGCATTACCTGCTGAAAGTGCAGGGCATGAGTATGAAAAATGCCGGCATCCTGGATGGCGATCTGGTGGCCGTGCACCGCACACCCGAGGTGCGCAATCGCCAGATCGTGGTGGCGCGGTTGGAAAACGAGGTCACCGTCAAACGCTATCGGCAAGAAGGCACGATCGTATGGCTGCTGCCCGAAAACGCCGACTTCGAGCCCATTCGGGTCGATCTCAAAGAACAGCCCATGATCATCGAAGGAGTGGTGGTCGGGGTGCTTCGTCGCGGTAAAGACGTGGATGCCGCGTGAATGCGGAGGCAGGATGCCGAAGCCGACGCCCGCAGGGGCGCCCGCAGGGCGCGAGCCCAGGATGGGCGAGCGTCAATCGTCATCGCTCGCGGATATCTTGGCCGATGCGCGCGTCTGGAAGTTAAAAGACGCCTCGGCTACCCCCGCTCGACCGGTTTGGTCCACCGGTTGTGGCGCGCTGGATGCGCGCTTGCCGGGAGGGGGGTGGCCGACGGCGTCACTCATCGAAGTGCTGCTGGACGATACCGGCTTCGGCGAAGTGCAGCTTTTCTTACCGGCTCTGGTGGCATGCCAGCGCCGCGCGGATCCCGGCAACACTAGATCAAATAGCACCAGCGCGGGTAACGCCGGCTCAGGCGGGACCGACGAGGCTTCTTGGCTGGTCTGGATCGCGCCCCCCCATGAACCCTATGCGCCTGCCTTAGCGCAGCAGGGAATCGAACTGGGGCGTTTATTGGTGGTGCGGCCTCCCTCCGCGATGGAGGCGTTGTGGGCCGCTGAGCAGGCGTTGAGCTCGGGCGTCTGCGCTGCGGTGTTGCTCTGGTTGAAGGGCACCGATGATCGTTGGCTGCGGCGCCTGAAGCTCGCGGCCGAGGCGGGCCGCGCACTCGGTGTGCTGTTTCGTCCCGAACGGCATCGTTTCGAATCTTCGCCCGCCAATCTGCGCCTGGCGGTGACGCAGGGTGAACATGAGATGCGTCTCGACCTGCTCAAGGTTCAAGGCGGCCGGCCCGGCCCTGTCGATCTTGGCCCATGAAATCGCGGGCTGCAATATCGCAGACGGCGGATTTATTCGCCGCCACGGCGTTTGCGCCCGTGCTCGCGCCGACGACGGCGTCTGAGCCAATGGCAATGCCCGCGCCAACGGCGCTGCTTGAACCACGGTCCGCGTCGCGGCCTGCGCTCGAATCATTGCGAGCGGCCGGCATACCGCCCGCGCCGCAGACAGCGGAGCCGCCGCGCGCGAGGCAGCTGTGGCATGCCGTGGTGTTTCCAGAGTTGGTCGGCGATGCACATTCCACAATCATGTTGCAGCGTCTGAGCTTATCTGCGCAGCAGTTCACCTCCTTCGTCAGCATCGAGCCGCCCAATGCCTTGTTGCTGGAAATCAGGGGCAGCGTGAAGTTGTTCGGATCGCTGCAAACGTTGCTGGCGGACATCGATGCCGCTTGGCGGCGCCTCGCGCTGCGGACTTGCGCTGCCACGACGCCATCGACCCTGGCGGCGTTGTGGCTGGCGCGTGCCGGCAAGCGGATACACACCGAAGATAGCCGAACGCTGAGCGGACACCTGGCGGAGCTACCGATCGCTTGCACGGCCTGGGACATCGACCGGCTGCAAACTTTGCGCGCCATGGGCGTGACGCGGATGGGAGAGTTGCTGCGTCTGCCGCGAGCGGGTCTCGCACGCCGATTGGGACCTGCCACGGTGCTTGATCTCGACATGGCGCTGGCGCGGCAAGCGGCGCCGCGCAGAGCGTTCGTGCCGCGGGAACGCTTTTGGGAGCGATGTGATTTCGAGACGGAGATTGAGCATGCCGCATATCTGGAGACGGCGCTCGACCCCTTGATCGGGCGCTGTGCGCAGTTCTTGCGCGAGCGTCAGGCGGGGGTGCTGGCCTTGGAGCTGAGGCTGCGTCACCGTGTGGGACCTGCGACCCGGCTGCGCTTGGGACTGGCGAGCATCACGGGCGAGCGCCGCCGCATGACTGACGTGTTGGTACAAAAACTCAGCGGGTTCAAGCTGCCGGCGCCGGTCCGCGGCATGGAGCTTAAGTCCGGCTCTTTGCAACCGCTCTCGGCAGGCTCACTCGATGCCTTTGCCGGGGGCGGCGCCGGCGGCCAGGATGGCCCGAGTCAATTGGTGGAGCGTTTGCGCGCACGCTTGGGTGAGGCTGCGGTTTATGGCCTGCGTTCGATCCCGGAACATCGCCCCGAGGCGGCCTGGCAGCGGATCTATGAATTGCGCCTTGTCTCTGCGCGGCGCCTTGGCGAAAGGCGGCTTGATCAGATGCCAAGGCCTGTGTGGTTGCTGGATGAGCCGGTGCGGTTGTCGGAACCCCAGGCACAGCCATTGAATCAAAGCACTCTCATCCTGGAACAGGGTCCTGAGCGCATCGAGAGTGGTTGGTGGGACGGCAAGGATGTGACGCGCGATTACTACATTGCACGCCAAATCCATGGCGCGCGGCGAGTTCCCGGTGCGAGGCTGTGGGTTTTTCAGGAACGGCGTTCCCGCTGCTGGTTCGTGCACGGGATGTTCGCGTGAACGGCGCGCACGTGCACGGCGCATGCACGTAAGGCCGCTTCGTGTACGCCGAACTGCATGCCTTGAGCAATTTCTCTTTTCTGCGCGGTGCTTCGCAGCCTGAAGAATTGGTTGCGCAGGCCAAGCGGCTGGGTTATCGGGCACTGGCACTCACCGATGAGTGCTCGCTGGCGGGCGTGGTACGCGCCCATGTGGCGGCCAAGGCGCAGGAACTGCCGCTGATCATCGGCACGGAACTGCGCTGCACTGATGAACTCAAGCTGGTGGTGCTGGCAACCGATCGGGCGAGCTACGGTGCCCTGAGCCGCTTGATCAGCCGGGCGCGGCGCGCCGTCGCCAAAGGCCGCTATGCGCTGGCACGCGCGGATCTGGAGGGCGCGCTCGACGGCTGTTTGCTGATCTGGCTACCGCGTGAGGGCAGTGCCGCGCCCGCACAGCAAGCACAGCAGGCCCAGCAGGCAGAGGAGGGCCGTTGGCTGCGCGAGCGCTTCGCCGGGCGTTTATGGATAGGTGTGGAGCTGTTGACCGGTGGTCACGATGCGCGCCGCTTGGAACTGCTCGAAGCGCTGGGGAAAGCGCTGGATTTACCGCGAGTCGCCGCGGGCGATGTGCATCTGCATCGGCGTGGCCGGCGCGCTTTGCAAGACGTGCTGACAGCGATTCGCTTGAACACGCGCTTAAGCGCCGTGGGTCATGCCTTGTTCCCGAACGGCGAGCGCTGTTTGCGGCCCTTGCAACGTTTGCAGGAGCTGTACCCGGCGCCATTGCTGGCACAGACGATCGAGATCGCCGAGCGCTGTACCTTCAAACTCGATGAGCTGCGCTACGAATATCCCGAGGAGGTCGTGCCCGCGGGCGAAACCCCCACCAGCCACCTGCGCACGCTGACCGAACAGGGCTGCGCCCAGCGTTGGCCCGCGGGCGCGCCGGCGGCGGTGCGTGTGGGTATCGAACACGAATTGCGTTTGATCGCGGAACTCAAGTTCGAGCCGTTTTTTCTGACCGTGCACGACATCGTGCAGCATGCGCGTTCGGAAAAAATACTCTGTCAGGGCCGCGGTTCCGCGGCCAACTCCATCGTCTGTTACTGCCTGCGGATCACCGAAGTGGATCCCTCGCGCATGTCCATGCTGTTCGAACGCTTCATTTCCAAGGAGCGCAACGAGCCACCTGATATCGATGTGGATTTCGAGCATGAGCGGCGCGAAGAGGTGATTCAATATATTTACAGGAAATATGGCCGCGAGCGTGCCGCGCTGGCGGCCACCGTCATCTGTTACCGGCCGCGCAGCGCTCTGCGGGATGTGGGCAAGGCATTGGGGTTCGATCTTGCGCAAGTCGACCGGCTGGCGAAGGGCATGCAATGGTGGGATGGTCAGTGCATCGATCCCGAACGCATCCGCGCCTGCGGTTTCGATGCGGATGATCCCAAGCTCAAGCGCCTCGTGGTGCTCGCTGCGGAAATCCTGGGCTTCCCGCGCCATCTCTCGCAGCATGTGGGCGGTTTCGTCATTGCCCGCGGCCGCTTGGACGAATTGGTGCCCATCGAGAACGCGGCGATGCCTGAGCGGACGGTGATCGAGTGGGACAAGGACGATCTCGATGCGTTGGGATTGATCAAAGTCGACGTGCTGGGCTTAGGCATGCTGAGTGCGATCCGCCGCGCGTTTCACCTGGTCAATGAATTCGGCGGCTCCTCCCCCATGAGGGGGGAACTCAATCTGGCGACGGTGCCGGGCGAGGATGCAGCCGTATACGACATGATTTGCCGCGCCGACACCACGGGCGTGTTTCAAATCGAATCACGGGCGCAAATGGCCATGCTGCCGCGCTTAAGGCCGCGCAATTACTACGATCTGGTGATCGAAGTGGCGATCGTGCGCCCCGGTCCCATCCAGGGCGAGATGGTGCATCCCTACCTGCGCCGCCGCAACGGCGAGGAGGCGGTGACTTATCCGAGCAAGGCCGTCGAGGCGGTGCTGGAGCGCACCCTGGGTGTGCCTATTTTCCAGGAACAGGTCATGAAATTGGCGATGGTGGCGGCCGGCTTCTCGCCCGGCGACGCCGACGGGCTGCGGCGTGCGATGGCGGCGTGGAAGCGCAAAGGCGGCTTGGAACCGTTCCAACGGCAATTGATCGACGGCATGCAGGAGCGGGGTTATCCGGCAAGCTTTGCCCAGCAGATATTCAAACAGATACTGGGGTTCGGTGAATACGGATTTCCGGAAGCGCACGCGGCGAGCTTCGCCTTGCTGGTCTACACTTCGGCCTGGTTGAAACATCATGAACCGGCGGCGTTTTGCGCGGCGCTCATCAATAGTCAGCCCATGGGGTTTTATGCACCGGCACAGCTGGTGCGCGATGCGCGTGTGCACGGCGTCGAGGTACGCGCCATCGATGTGACGAGCAGCGCCTGGGATTGCACGCTCGAAAGGCGTGCCGATGGCCGCCCGGCACTGCGCCTGGGGTTGCGATTGGTGAAGCATCTGTCGCAGGAGGGTGGCGCGCGGCTGCTCGCGGCGCGGGCCGCGCGAACCTTCGTCAATATCGCCGATCTCGCCGAGCGTGCGGCGCTCGACCGGCGCGATCTCGGAGCGCTCGCCGTCGCCGATGCGCTTGGCTGTTTTGCGGGGCATCGGCATCGCGCCGCATGGCAGGTAAGCGGGGTCGAGCGCGCGTTGCCGTTGCTGCCTGCGGTGACGGCTGCCGCAGAGGGCATCCCGCTGCTGCGTGCGCCGCGGGAGGGTCAGGATATCGTGGCCGACTATGCCAGCACCGGTTTGACGCTGCGCCGTCACCCCTTGGCGCTGCTGCGCGGCAAGCTATCGAAGCGCGGCGTGATCCCGAACCAGGAGCTTTGGGAACGGCCGAGCGGGGGATTGGTAACGACGGCGGGTTTGGTGATTACGCGGCAGCGCCCCGGCAGTGCGGGCGGTGTGACCTTCGTCACCCTGGAAGATGAAACGGGCTATGTGAATTTGATCGTTTGGGAGCGCGTGGCCACCACCCAGCGCGCGGCATTGCTCGAGTCGCGGCTGCTCCTGGTGCGCGGCAAGTTGCAGCGCGAGGGCGACGTGCAGCATGTGATCGCGCAACGGCTGACGAATCTGTCGGCGCTCTTAGGGGATCTTGCGGTGGTGTCACGGAATTTTCACTGAGTCAAATGGACGAGGCGCCAGTGTGCGGGCAGCGATTGCGAAGGTCAGCCCGCTTTCAAACATCCAGGCCGAGCGAGCGCATGAGTTCGATGCCATTGCTCTTGGTGACGACGCCGGCGCGCAGCTTGAAATCGAACTTGAGTGTGCCATGCTCGAGTTCCTCCTGGAAATGAACGTTCTGCACCGCTCCTGCTTCGAGCGCGGGAACATCCGTGAGGGCCAGATCGTGCGTGCTGACCAGGCCGATGGCATCCCGGCCGAGCAACGCGCGAAGGATGCCTTGCGCGCCGATCTGTCGGTCCGCGGAATTGGTTCCCTGCAGTAATTCATCGAGGAGAAACAGCTGCGGCAGTTGCACCGGCTCGAACAGCCGCCGCAGCCTTGTGATCTCGGCATAGAAGTGCGAACTACCTTCCTGCAGCGAGTCATTGATGCGAATGCTGGCGCCGATTTGCAGGGGCGTGAGCTGCAGGCGTTGCGCGCGCACCGGGGCACCGGCCATCGCGAGCACCGCATTGATTCCGACGGCGCGCAATAACGTGCTCTTCCCCGACATGTTCGAGCCGCTGACCAGCAATACACGGGTGTTGCCGGAAAGGTCGATGTCGTTACGCACGCAGGCGGCAGCCGGGATCAAT
>DATCDX010000153.1:0-6127 GCA_036510475.1 Steroidobacteraceae bacterium | reverse complement strand
TAGGTCAGCGGCAGCACCAGCCGCCGGTCATCCCAGATGTGTACCACCACGTAGCTGAGGGTGATTTCCTCGATGCGGCCCCATTCCCCTTCGACGATGACGACGTCGTCCTGGCGGATCGGCTGCGCCAGCGCGATCTGGAAGCCGGCGAACAGGTTCGCCAGTGTTTTCTGCCCGGCGACGCCGGCAATGATGCCCATGATGCCCGCGGAGGCCAGCAGGCTGGTGCCGACATGACGCACTTCCTGGAACAGCATCAAGATGCAGGCCGCCGCGATCAATCCGATGACGACGTAGATCACACGGCCGATGACGTGCACCTGGGTGTATATCTTGCGCGCCTGCAGGTTATCGGCGGCGGTGATGTCGAAGCGCAACAGCAGCGCGGACTCGCCTCCCTTGACCGCCTGGATCAGCACGCTTGCGACCGCCACGATCAGCATCACGCTGGTGCCCTTGGCCACGACGCCGGCATACGCGGCCGGCAGACCGAGGATCGGCAGCGCGAAGATCACCGCGATCACCGGTAGGATGACACGCAGCCCCCGGCCAAGCAGCGGCACAAACAGGTCGTCGAGCCGGCTGTTTGTCTTTGAGGCCCACACCGACATGCGCGCCTCGAGCACATGCGTGAAACGAAAGATGAACCAGAACACCACCGCGAACACGCCAAGGTTGAACAGCATATCGAGGATGTTGGCGAAGATGCCAGAACCCTGGTTCGGCCGCAGCTGCGACAGCAAGGGTGCGATGGCGAAGTAGATACCGCAGACCCAGATCAGCAGGTACAGCGGAGCGCTGAGCGCGCCGAGCGTGTGGTGCCGCAGCTTCTTGCCATCCACTGCCGCCGCGGTCTGCTTCATCTTGCGAGCGACGATAACGGCGGCTACGCCGTTCACGATCAGCATCAGCGTTACTACGCACAGGCTCAGACCCACGTCGGCCCAGGTGATGGCGCCGAGCAGTGGCCGGTCCACACCGGGGCCGAACAAACCTATCAGCCAGTCGTGCAGCAGCGTCGTCAACGCGCCATAAAATCCGTTCATAGATCGAAGCTCCGGTAAAAGGTCCTAGCGCTTGCCGTCGCCAATGGCAGCATCCGCTACACGTGCGTTTGTCCAAATATTTGTTACCGTAAATCAAGCGTCAACGCAAGAAGACGCCGACTGAATCAATCGGCTGTGAGTGGCACTCCCGCCAAGGGAAACCGCCGCGGTTTCGCAGGATTGCTTTTGCTACGCTTTGGCCAGCGCGGCTTTGGCGCGCAAGGTCTGGGGATGATCCGCCCCGAGCTGAGATTCCAGATCTTGGGCGGCCTTCTTCAATAGGCCGCGGGCAGCGGGATTTCCCACCTTGAGCAAGGTCTCACCCAGCCGTTCGCGCGCTTGGGCCAACTCCCACAGGTCATCGGGAGATTTCTCGCGAATGGCGACCGCTTCTTTGAATTCGGTGCCGGCCTCGTCCAACTGTCCGAGATGTGCTTCTGCATCGCCCAAGGATTCGAGTGCCTGCGCCAAGGTCGATTCGCCTCGCGCGCCGAGCTTGCGTAGGCCGTCGATCGTCTTCCGCAATTGGAATTGCGCTTTCTCATCATCGCCGGCCGCCGCAGCCAATTGCGCCAGCGCCAATTGGCTGCGCAGCGTCAGGGGATGCGCCGCGCCGTACTGAGCGAGCGCCGCGACATACGCGGCAGTGAGAGTCACGCCGGCCTTTTGCTGATCGCCGATCGCGAGCTGCGCTTCACCGAGGAATAGCCGGTTCTGGATCGCCAAAGGACTGCCGGTTCCCGCATAGCGTTCGCCGAGCGCGGTGGCTTCACGCAATACCGAAATGGCCGGTTCATTGCGATTGGTGATCGAAAGCACCTTGCCGTAGTAACCCATGGCCGCGGCCACGGCCGCAGAGTCGCCCGCAAGCGAGCGTTCCCGCTCGACGGAACTTTTCAACAGTACCTCGGCGGCCTTGAGATGGCCGGTGCGCAATTCCAAGGTACCCGTGTTGGCGACGATGATCTGTGCGTCGATGGCATCTCCCAAACCGATGGCGCGATAAATGTCGGCGGCCTCGTGATAGGCGCTGAGCGCCTGATCCAAGCGATTGGCGCTGGTCAGAGAGATCGCCAGGGAATTGTAGAGAATCGCGGTTTCGCGATGATCATGACCGGACAGGGCGATGCGTTGCCGGATGGCTTCGCGAGTGGCGGCAATGGCGCCGTCCAGATCGCCGCGCGCGCGCTGCAGACGGGCGCGCACGACCAGTCCCTCCAGCCGCTCTTCCAAATAGGGGCGCGAGGACGTCGCCCAGAACGCGTCGGCTTGGTCCAACAATTTCCCGGCGCGATCCGCATGGCCGCGCAGCAGCTCGATGTTGGCGAGCTTCTGACGCGCATCCGCCAATGCGGCGAGGTCGGTCTTCGGATTCGCGTCCGCGACGAAGCCCTCAAGCAGGGCATCGGCCCCCGCCACGTCCTCGAGCGCGCCATATAGATCGGCGAGGGTGAGCACGAGCTGCCCAGCGAGCTGAGGCCGATCATGGTAATCGCTCAACACGCGCTGGGCACTCCCATCGATCATATTCTTGGCCGTAGCGGGTTGCGTGCCCTGATCGGCGATGGCAGCGCGGAACAGACGCGTCAGACTGTAGCGGACCGCTTCTTCGCGCGAGGCGTCGCGGCGCGCATTGTCGCGTTCGATGGCGACGCGATGTGCCTGCCAGGCGGCGAGCCCGAGTCCCCCAGCGAGTGAGATGAATATGGCGGCGGCCGCGGTGACGGCCCAGCGGTAACGGCGCAGCATGTGACCGACGAGGTAGAGGCGGGCGCCTTCGCGCGCATCGACCGGCTCCCCGATCAACACACGTGCGACGTCCGATTTCAGCGACTCTACCGTGGCGTAGCGATGCGCGGGCTCGGTGCGTAGGGCTTTGGCAATGATGGCGTCCAAGTCCCCGCGCAGCAATCGCACGGGCACCGGCGCATCGGGGTTCGCTCCCGCGGCGCGGCTGGCTGACGGCGCCGAGTGCTGCAACACGGTTCGCAGCGCCTGCAGCATGGACCTGCCAGAGGTCATCCAGGGGTGGCTGCCGGCCAGCAATTCGAACAACAACAAGCCCAGCGCATAAACATCGGTCGCCGTGGTGATGGGAGCGCCGGTCAATTGCTCGGGCGCCGCGCAGATCGGCGTCATGGGTGCGACCGCGGCCTGGGTCATGCGCGCGAGCTGGGGATCGAGCAGCTTGGCGATGCCAAAATCCAAGAGCTTCACCGTGCCGCTCGCCGTCACCAAAATATTCGAGGGCTTCAGATCCCGGTGCACGATGAGATTGCGATGGGCATAGGCAACGGCGTCGCAGACTTGAACGAAGAGTCGGAGGCGTTCCTCGAAGGTGGCGTGGCGTTGTTCGCAGTACTCGGCAATGGAGCGCCCTTCGACATACTCCATCACCATGAAGGGCCGGCGATCGCCGGTGACGCCGCCGTCATAGAGCCGCGCGATGCCGGAGTGCTCCAGCCGCGCCAAAATCTGACGCTCGGCTTGGAATCGCTCCAGTTGGGCCGCGGCTTCGCGCTGCAGTAGCTTGATGGCGACCCGCTGCTCGAAGTCGCCGTCGGCGCGAGTCGCTTCGTACACATCGCCCATGCCGCCGCGTCCGACCAGCCGGATAATATTCCACGCACCGAGGCGCATGCCGATGGCCGCGTCCGGCACAAGGGTTTCGGCCGGGAGGGGATCCGGCGTGTCGAGAAACCCCTCCGAGGCATGCGCAGCGAGCAATAGGCTCTCGACTTCGGCGAGCACAGCGGGTTCCTCGCCATGCCGGCTGCGCAGTTGCGCTACCCGTGTCTCCTCGGGCAAATCGAGCAGTTCATCCAACAGGGCATCGACCCGATTTCGCTGCTCGGGGCTAAGACCGCCTGCGGTTGGGGCTTCTGAATACATTGTGGCTATGTGAGTGTACCTCGCGGCGTTTTCGACAGGCTATGCCGCCCACCTTGGGCGTTCAGTACGCCGCAAATATTTTGTTGCATAGAGCACCAACGGCACCCGGCAATGCTCTGGAATTCAACGCAAGATCGCTGCCGCCGCCCCGCACTTGGATATCGCACAGGACGGCATTCTTTTCGGAGATGACCTCGTGCAGGGTATCGAGCCACACGGCGTCATCGCCTACGCCGGGTAACGGACCGGTTTCCAAGGGCATTTTGCCCGTCCTCCAGCCATCCAGAGTGGAACGGCCGAGACCCGGCCTGACGCTGACGATGATCGCGGGAAAGGTGCCCGTGACGAATTCGCAGGATTGGGCATCGCCGGGCAGGGGCTGGGTTCCGGTGACGGGAGCGCTCAATATTCCGGCGACGTCCTCGACTTTGAGAATGTGGCGGTCACATACGGATGTAGCGACGACCGTTGTGCCACGCGCCGCTTTGGCGACGGTCATGACGTTGCCGGGCGCCACACTTTTCGAACAGCCTGCCAGCAGGCCGAAAGCACAAATGACTGCCAGTCGTCGGATGAGCGGCGCCATTGTCATTGTGCTTGCACGCTCCGGGCCCTGATGGTCAAGCGCGGCGGCACCGGTGCAGCGGGCCCTCCCGCGGACCCTGCGGCCGCAGAAGCGGCTTTCGGCCTCAACGGTTGCGTTGCACTTCGGACATTGCATAGAACCTCCGCAGAATTGCGCTATAACTAACGCACCGGGTCGCCGGGGCCGCTGTGTCCGGGCGAGATGGGTTGAGGGTTGAGCGCCGCGTCGTCCGTTGCAAGGGAAAAAGCCGCACAGAGAGCGACGGTGAATATCGCTTTGGCAGGATTGGTCATGGCCTGGTCCTCGTTTCGCCGGAACAGTGAGTGTTGATTCAATTTTAAGAACCGGAATCGGCGGTGAACCCCGCCACTGGACGCCGTTACCGATCCTGCCAACGCGTCGCGTCGGCCAATATTTCTGCCCTGCTTGTCATCGATTTGCCTAGAATTGCCGGGTGGCCGACGAAGAATACCCTTTACCTCAGGACGCGCTGATTCGATTGGAGGCGAGTACGGCGCCCGCGGATGTGCGCCGGATTGCCTCCGAACTGCTGCCGGCGTTCTACCACCAGTTAAGGCGGGTCGCGCACCGGACCAGAACTCGGTTCGGGGCAGGGCATACGCTGCAAACCACAGCGCTCGTTCATGAGGCGTACCTGCGGCTCGGCCAATCGCGCAGCTTTGCCGATGAGACCCACTTCCTGCGTGCCTCCGCGCTTGCCATGCGCCACGCCGTCATCAATCACGCGCAGTCTCGGTTGGCGGAAAAGCGCGGCGGCGGCGGCCAGCACCTCACTCTTTCGCATGTGGCGGATCTATCCATCGATTCCGACGAAGGGATGATCGCCCTGAACGAGGCGATGGAACGTCTCGCCAAGGAAATGCCGCGCCTTGCCGACGTGGTCGAGTGCCGCTTCTTCGGCGGATATAGTGAGGAGGACACGGCGCGTGCCTTGGGCATGTCGCTGCGCACAGTGCAACGTGACTGGCTGAAGGCACGGGCCTGGCTGTTTCGCGAACTGGGCGGGACGATTGGCTAGAAGCTCGAGTGATGCCCACGCGACAGGACTGGGGCACTAGAGAGTTGCTGTCTCCACGTCCGGCCTCGCAGCCAGCCGCAACTGCTAATCAATCGTTCAATAGGCGCCCCCGTCTGCGGTAGTATTGCCACTGCCCTCATCACCTAAGAAGCCGCTCATGCATGACCGTTTCGCCGCTATCCGCGTCATCGTCCTGATCTTTGCGGCTCTGTCGCCCTTCGGCGCCGGGGCCCAACCGGCATCGGCCGCGGGACCGGATACGCCGGACCCGGCCGCCACGAAGGAGATAGCCGCCGCCACCACCGAGCCTCAGTTCCTGTCGCCCTGGGTTTCCTATCTGCCGGAGTCTGCGACCGTACCTTCGCCGCGCGCGTTTCTGCACCGGATCCCCGGCGCCCCGGGCGAACTGGTCGATTCAGCCACTGCCTATGCCTACAGCCGGGCGTTGGCGGCAGCGTCGCCACGGGTCCGCGTCTTCACCATCGGACGTTCCGAGGAAGGACGCGACATCGTGCTCATTGCCATCGCCGACGAGAAAGGCATCCAGAACCTGGACCGCCTGAA
>DATCDX010000152.1:0-7585 GCA_036510475.1 Steroidobacteraceae bacterium | reverse complement strand
GCACCCGCTGCGATTGGCCCACCGCCACGAAATCGAGTCCCGGGACCGAGGGGGGTGCGAGTCGCGGTGCGTCGTCGCCGGACTCGGTGACGGTCAGTTGCGCCGCGCTGCCTAGGGCAATTTCAGGGGGCTCGATGGTTTGGGTGACGACGGGTTCGGCGGAGCGAGCCGCGCCCGCGACCCAGACTGCGGCGGCTAAGACCGCGGCGGCCGCAGCAGCCGAGATCCCATGCCTGCGCGTGATGGTCTGTCTCATCTCACCAGTCCTTAATCGGCTCGTCCGGTGAAGCAGTGGCGGTGCTGCGCGACAGGGGTGCGGCCGGCAGATGGCGTTCTTCACCTTTCACCGAATCGAGCAGTTCGCGCGCTTCCTCCCGGCTCATTTGACCGGGGAGCCGCTGGTTATCGTCGTTGCGCGGCTGTTGGCCGGCGGTGGCGGGCGGCTGCTGATTAGGCTGGGGCTGACCGGGCGGCGGTTGATTGGCCTGGGGCTGGTTGGGCTGCGGTTGATTGGGCGGTGAGGCCGCCGTTTGCGGCGCGCCGTTCTGCTGGTCTTTGTTCGGCGGTGTTTGCGGGGGCTTTTGGCCCTGCTGCCCCTGCGGCTGATTTTGCGGCTGCCCCTGCTTCTGATCGCCTTGCGGAGGTTTTTGCTGCGGCGAGTTGTTCGACGCCTGCTTCTGTTGATCCTGCTTGGATTGTTGGTTCTGCTGCTGCGATTGTTTGTTTTGCTGCTGATTTTGCTGGTTCTGCTGGCTTTGCTGCTGCGGCTGTTTTTTCTTCAGCGCGTCGATCTTGCGATTCACCAGGTCGCGGTTGTACTTGCTGTCGGCATCGTCGGCGCGCAACTGCAACGCCGCATCGTAAGATTTTACAGCCTGGGTCCAGGTCTGGATGGTCTGCTGCGGACTGGATTGCTCGGTTTTCTGTCCGATGCGGTACAGCGAATTGCCGAGGTTGTAGTAAGTGTCTTCCTGTTCGGCCAGGCGCCTTGCATCGGCCGACTGATCGCCGCTCAGCGATCCTTGAAATGCCTGCGCCGCCTCGGGAAATTGGCCCGCCTTGTAAGCGGCCGCGCCGGCATTGAACTTAAGAATGGGTTTCTTCGGCTGACTCTTCGCCGCCGCCGCATAGTCACGTTCCGCCACGGCGTAATCGCCTTTCTCGTAGGCTTTCTCGGCGCTGCCGGCGGAGGCGCGCGCGAAGTGGACGGGAAGCAGCAGCATGGCCGCCGCCACCGTCGCTGTTGCCGCTGCGCCGCGCGCGGGCCAGCGCGCGTTGCCGGGTGTCGCGGCGGTGGATGCCGCCTTGCGCGCCGCACGTTCTCGCGACGACAGCCGGCGTCTCGTGCCGACCAGTGTGCTCATGAGCAACAGGACCAGAGCCGCCGTCAACGGCCACTGATAGCGCTCGATGTATACCCTCTGCTGTCGTGCCGCGAGATCATGCTTGACGAGCGGCGCCAATGCCTCTTTGTAAATCATCGCCAGCCCCTGGCCCTCGGCGCCCAGCGGTTCGTACAGTCCTCCGGTGGCTGCAGCGATGGCTTTGAGTGCCGGTTCATCGAGGCGCGACTTGACCAGGTGGCCTGCGGCGTCCTTCAAGAAACCGCCGCCCTGATCGGCGGGCAGCGGGATGAGATCGCCGCTCGCCGTGCCGACTCCGACGGTATAGATTTTGAGGCCGTCCCGGTGTGCCGCCTTGGCGGCGTCCAGCGCATTGCCCTGCAGATCCTCGCCGTCGGTCACCAATATCAGGACTTTATCGCTGCCGGGCCGGCGTTGCAGCGCGGCCTGCGCCTCCTGTATGGCACTGGTGATGTTGGTGCCGCCACGAGGAATGATGTGTGTGTCGAGCGCATTCAACGTCTGATGAAAGGCGCCATAGTCCAAGGTGACCGGGCACTGCAGAAACGCATCTCCCGCGAACGCCACCAGACCCACCGCGTCGCCGTCCAAACGGTTCACGAAATCGTCGATCGCGAGCTTGGCGCGCGCAAGCCGGCTGGGTTTCACATCCGGAGTCGACATGCTGCGCGAGGTATCCACGGCAAAGATGATGTCGTTGCCGCGCTGCTTGAATTCCTGCATGCGGAACCCGAGCTGGGGCGCCGCGAGCGCGACGAACAGCAGCGCCACCGATGCCAGGAACAGTCCACGCCTCAGCCGGCGCCGCGCGATCGATACCGATTGAGTCAACTGCGCGCGCAGATGCGCCGAGACGAATTTGGCGAGCGCGGCGTGCTGCCGCGTATCGTGAAGCCACCAAACCCACGCCAGCCCGCAGCAAACGAGAAAGCCCGCCAGCAGCCACCAGGGATGCGCGAATCTCACGGCAACCTCCGGTAGCGGGTGTGCTCGAGACCGAAGCCCAAGCCTAATAAAGCCAGTGCGGGAAACAGCGCCCAGGAAAACAGTTCCTCGGTATTTTCAAACCGCCGCACACTTTGCGCGGTCTTTTCCAGATGATTGATCTGCTCGTAGATCTTTTGCAGCGAATCGGTATCGGTGGCCCGGTAAAAGCTGCCGCCGGTTTCCGCGGCCACGGCTTGCAGCGTCTTCTCATCCACATCGACCTTGGCCATGACCAGCCGGGTGCGGCCAAATTCGTCCTTCACGGGGATGGGCGCCTCGCCGCGCACACCCACCGCGATGGTGTAGATCTTGACGCCCAGCGCTTTCGCCGCTTCGGCTGCCGCCATGGGCGAGATCTTGCCGGTGTTGTTCATGCCGTCGGTGAGCAGTATCAGGACTTTTGATTTGGCGGGCGTGGTGCGTAGGCGATTGACGCTCGCCGCAATGGCGGAGCCGATCGCCGTGCCGTCGTCGACGCCGCCGACATTCACGCGATCGAGATTCTGACGCAGCCAATCGTGGTCCAGCGTGAGCGGGCTGACGAGATAGGGCGCGCCGGCGAATGCGATGAGGCCGATGCGATCGTCCGGCCGCTTGTCGACGAATTGGGACACCACTGACTTCACGACCGCAATACGGTTGGCGCGTTGGCCGTCGAGTTTGAAGTCGAGCGCCTGCATGGAACCGGAGACATCGAGGTCGAGCATGATGTCGATGCCGTTGGCGGTTACCACGGTACGGCCATGGCCAATCTGTGGCCGCGCCAGTCCCACGATCATGAATGCACCGGCAAGTACCGGCAGCAGCCACAGCCAGCGGCCGGCGCGGCTGCGTGTGGCGCCCGCGATTTTTTTCGCCAGGCCAACATCGGAGAATTCGATCGCGGCAACGGCGCCACGCCGTCCGCGCCAAAACAGGAACAATGGCAGCAGCGCCAGCAGCCACAGCCAGTCAGGTTGAAGGAAGCGAATCATCGATAACCTTGACTGAGGATAGGGGAGCCGTGACCGCGGCATCCCGCGGCGCGCCCGAGGTTTTCGCCATGGCGCTGCGGCCGGTCTCGACCACGAAGCTGCGCGCGCTCTGCTGCAACGCCTGCATGTCCGGCACCGACAGATTCCAGCCGGCAAATTTTCCCAGATCGCACTGATTGAGAAACTCGGCAAGCAATGCGCGGTGCCCCGATAGCAGCGTGTCGCCGCCGCCCATGAGATCGTGCAGGAACTCGTCGGTGGTGCGATGCGCGGCCATGACCTTGAAACGCTTCTCGATGTATTCCCGCACTATGTTCGAGACTTCAATGGCGAACTCGCGGCCGGAATTCGGGTGCATCAACGCACCGGCCTGATCCAGGCGCTGTAGTGCGACTTCAAAGGGCTGCAGCGCGGTCAATAGTTTGCGGCGCCGATAGCGGCGCCAAGCGGCGTACGCGGCCAAGGCGAGTACGACCGCTCCTGCCACCACCAGCGGTATCAGCCACGGCGAGGCTATGTGCTTCGCGCCCCGGATGTCGCGAATGTCCTCGGTAATCGGCGCCGCGGCGTTCGCGACGGCGCACCACATTGCACAAGCGGCGGGCGCCAGGGCACGGCACATGCGTCGCAAGAGGCGACTATTCATACACGTCGGCGCTCACGGCTTTTGAAAAACCGCTGCAATGCCGGCAAATACGCGACATCGGTATCGAGGGTCAGGGTATCCACACCCTCGGCGCGGAAGCCGTTCACGAGTTGCCGCAGCCGTTCCTTGGTCTCGCCCTCGAAGCGGCTGCGGACTTTGGGATCGCCTGTGTCTATTTCAATCAATTCGCCGGTTTCGGAGTCTTCAAGAGCGAGCAACCCTAAGTTGGGAAGGGACTTTTCGCGCGCGTCCTGGATGTGCACGGCGACCAGATCGTGGCGTCGATTGGTCTGGCGCATGGCGCGACGCAAATCCGCCAGCGCGCGCGTGGGATCCCCGGGCGCCTGGAAGTCCGAGATCAGAAATACGATGGAGCGGCGGTGCAGGACATGGCTGACGACGTCCAGCGCGTTGACGCTGTCCGTGCCTTTGCCGAGAGGCGTATGGTAGAGAATCTCGCGCACCACGCGCAGCACGTGGCTGCGGCCTTTTTTGGGCGGCAAGAACTCCTCGACGCGATCCGTGTACAGCAGCAACCCGACTTTGTCATTGTTGCGTATGGCGGAGAACGCCAGCACGCTCGCGACTTCCGCCGCGAGGTCTCGTTTGCTCTGCGCGCCGGAGCCGAAATTACCGGAGGCACTGATATCCACCACCAGCAGGATGCTAAGTTCGCGCTCCTCCGTGAATTTCTTCACGAACGGCCGTCCGGCGCGGGCGGTGACATTCCAATCGATGGCGCGTACTTCGTCCCCGGGGACGTATTCACGCACTTCATCGAAGTCCATGCCGCGGCCCTTGAAGACCGAGTGGTACTCGCCGACCAAGCTGTCATTGACCAGGCGGCGCGTGCTGATTTCCAGCTGCCGCATGCGGCTCATGATGCTTTTTGTGGTGTTCGCCGTCACGCTCTTAGGGAACCGGCAACATGTCGAGGATTTTGCGGATGACGTCCTCGGAGGTGATGTTTTCCGCTTCCGCTTCGTAAGTGACGGCCACACGGTGTCTGAGCACATCGAGCGCAATCGCCTTGACGTCCTGCGGCGCCACGAAGTGGCGGCCATTGAGAAACGCGGTGGCACGGCTGGCGAGCGTCAGATTGATGGTGGCCCGGGGCGAGGCGCCGTTCTGAATGTAGCCGTGGAGGTTGAGCGATGCCGCGGCGGGCGGCCGGGTCGCGAGAACGATGTCGACGATATAGTCCTTGATCTTATCGTCGACGTAGA
Source organism: Steroidobacteraceae bacterium (assembly GCA_036510475.1). Lineage (GTDB taxonomy): Bacteria > Pseudomonadota > Gammaproteobacteria > Steroidobacterales > Steroidobacteraceae > Bog-1198. Next base: position 2,388 of record DATCDX010000152.1, on the reverse strand, counting down.
TGTTGTTGACGACGTGACGGGCGCTCAATATCTGCGCCGCCGTCACGACCCGGTGCACGTCGAGTACCGGTTCGGTGGTTGCCATGGCGTCCAATATGGCGCGCTCTTCGGCGCGGTTCGGATAGCCGATCACGACCTTCATCATGAAGCGGTCGATTTGCGCTTCCGGCAGTGGATAAGTGCCTTCCTGTTCCAAGGGATTTTGCGTCGCCATCACGAGAAATGGATTGGGCAGCGAATAGGTCTCATCGCCGATCGTGACCTGATGCTCCTGCATCGCTTCCAGCAGCGCGCTCTGTACTTTGGCCGGCGCCCGGTTGATTTCGTCGGCGAGGATGAGATTGCTGAAAATGGGCCCGTGCTTGGTCCGGAACGCGCCGTCCTGCGGGTTGTAAATCATGGTGCCGACGATGTCCGCCGGCAGCATGTCGGGGGTGAATTGCAGCCGTTTGAAGCCCAAGGCGACACTGTTGGCCAGGGTTTTCAACGACAGCGTCTTGGCGAGCCCCGGCACACCCTCCAGCAATACATGCCCATTGGTGAGCAGGGCGACCAACAACCGGTCGAGCAGTTCCTTTTGGCCCACGATGACCCGTTGCATTTCCTGGCGCAGCGGAGTTATCCAAGAGGAATTCTCTTGCACCGCATTGCGCAACGCGCGAAACCGGTCATTCGCCGGGGTCTGTGCCACGATGCGCTCCGGCTCCAAGGTGGGCTCGATGCCCGCGTTCGGCCGATAGCGTAAATTATTGAAGCCTTTCTCGCTGATCGTCGGCCCTGGATCATCCTGGCTCATAATCAATGTTCCTTCCCACGCAGTGGGCTCTTGTGGCGTCGATGTGTATCGGGCAGTAGACAGGAGACAGATGGCTCGATTCTTTCCGAAAAATTACAAGTCTGTAAGATAACGATGACACGATCATAAGCCACGAAACATTTGATTTCGCAGTATTGTCTTGAAAGTATGGCCGTGGAAAAGCAGCGTCATCGACGGTGCGCCGCTTCATTGTATCGGCTGGCGGCGCTATTGGCAGCCTCCTTGCTGGTTCAGGGGGCACGGGCCGATAATTTCTCGCAAGTCCGCTACGATGCCGCCAAGAATCAGCTGGTGGTGACCATGGCCTACCGCGGCACCAATCCGAATCATCAGTTCTCGTTAAAGTGGGGAAAATGCAGGAACGCCGAGCCCGGCGGTCCTAGTGAGGTCGTGGCGGAAGTATTGGACGATCAGTGGCAGGACCAGGCAAAGCGCAATTTCACCAAGACGACGCGCTTCGATCTGGCCGATCTGCCCTGCCGTCCGGCCCAGGTCACCTTAAGAACCGCCCCGCGATTTTTCTACACGCTGCGGATTCCGAAGTAATGCCTCTGCCGATTGAGCACTATGCGCTGATTGGCGATTGCCATACCGCGGCCTTGGTCGGCGATGACGGGTCCATCGATTGGTTGTGCTTCCCCCGCTTCGACTCAGGCGCGTGTTTTGCCGCGCTTCTCGGCGGCCCGGATCAGGGACGGTGGCTGTTGGCACCCAGCGCCGAGGTGCGGACGGTGCGGCGCCGCTACCGAACGGGCACGCTGATTCTCGAGACCGAATTCGACACCGAAGAAGGCGCCATCCGGGTCATCGACTACATGCCGCTCTCGGATGTGCGCTGGGATGTGGTTCGAATCGTCGAGGGATTGAGCGGCGACGTTGGCGTTCGCATGGAACTCATCGTGCGATACGATTACGGCTCCATCCTGCCGTGGGTACACCGCGCGCAGGAGACGCTGCTGATCACCGCCGGGCCGGACAGCCTGGAGCTACGTGCCACTGTCGGTGTCACGGGCAAGAACATGAAAACCGTTGCGCAATTCCGCGTACGCGCGGGCGAACGTCAATCGTTCGTCCTCAACTACCGGCCTTCTCACTTGGCGACGCAGTCGCCGCTCGATGTCGAACGGACGTTGACGGCGACCGAACGCTGGTGGAGCGACTGGTCGGGCAAGTGCGCCTTTGAAGGCACGTGGCGTGAACCGGTGATGCGCTCGTTGATCACACTCAAGGCGCTGACCTACAAACCCACCGGCGGCATCGTCGCGGCTCCCACGACCTCACTGCCAGAACAACTAGGAGGCGTGCGCAACTGGGACTACCGCTATTGTTGGCTGCGGGACGCAACCTTCACCTTGAACGCGCTATTGCTGGCGGGCTACGAAGACGAAGCGGTCGCCTGGCGCGAATGGCTGCTGCGCTCCGTAGCGGGTTCGCCTGCGAAATTGCAAATTCTCTACGGCGTCACTGGTGTGCGGCGCCTCGATGAATATGAGATTCCCTGGTTGCCGGGTTATCAGAACGCATCGCCGGTGCGCGTCGGCAACGCCGCGTCGAAGCAATTTCAGCTCGAC
>DATCDX010000151.1:0-3456 GCA_036510475.1 Steroidobacteraceae bacterium | reverse complement strand
CGGCATCCACCATTAAATTGGTCACGACGTTTGCCGCGTTGGACATGCTCGGGCCCGCCTATACCTGGCATACGCGAGCCGCGATCCGCGGCACCCTCGATGAGGGCACCCTCGACGGGGATCTGATTCTTCAGGGCGGCGGTGATCCTTACATGACCCTGGAGCGCTGGTGGAGCTTCGCCCATGCGTTGCGCGACACGGGACTCAAGACGATACGCGGCGATATCGTCATCGACAATTCGGCGTTCTCCTTGCCGGCCGAAGATCCGGGAGCCTTCGACGGCAAGCCGAATCGCTCCTATAACGTCGTTCCGGATGCGTTGATGGTGAATTTCCAATCGATCGAGTTCAGCTTGGTGGCCGACGCCGGCGCTCGGCGAGTCAATATCGTCGCCAGTCCTCACCCGGTGAACCTCGACATCGAGAACCACATTCGCTTTGCCGCCGGCCGCTGCAGCCGCGCCGCCGGCCGAGTCGATTTTGAAGTGCCCACCCCAGGTTGGGATCGAGTGGTGTTCACAGGCACGCTGTCCGCGCATTGCGCCGAACGGCAATTTGCCCGCGTGCTGCTGCGACCCACTACTTATGCGTTCGGCACCTTCGTCGAGCTGTGGCGTCAACTGGGCGGAGAATTCACAGGCAAATTACGCGTCCAGGCCATGCCCGCGGATGCGCGGCCGATCCTTAATTTCGAGTCCTTGAGCCTGGCCGAGATCGTGCGGCTGACCAACAAGTACAGCAGCAATTTGATGGCACGCCATCTGCTGCTGACCATGGGCGCGGAGAAGTTCGGCAATCCCGCGACACTTGAGAAGGGGGCCGCCGCGATTGCCCAGTGGAGCCGCCAGCGCGGACTTGATTTGCAAGGCATGGACATCGACAACGGCTCGGGGCTGTCGCGCCGTACGCACATTTCGGTGCTGCAGATGGCGAAAATCCTGAGCGCCGCCTATCACAGCCGCTATGCGCCGGAATTCATCTCCTCCCTGCCGCTGGCGGGCATCGACGGCACCCTGCGGTCGCGCATGAAGAATAGTCCCGCCGGTGCAGTGCGCCTCAAGACCGGGCACATCGACGGCGTCAGTGGAGTCGCGGGCTATGTCACGGCGGCGAGCGGCAAAACCTACGTTCTCGTGTCGCTGATCAATCACCCGCGCGTGGATTTCGGCGCCGGCGAGCCGGTGCACGCGGCGTTGGTGGCGTGGATGCTGGATAACCTTTAAGTACGTTCAAGGTCCCAGAGGATGGCGGTCACATCCTTGCGCAGCCAGACACCGAAGCCGAGATAGGCGAACCGTTTGCGTAAGCGTCGGCGATACCAGTCGCCGGGCCGCAAATGCACGGCGCGGTCGGTGCGGCTGCGGTCGCAGTTGTCGCGCCAGTCTTCGCAGGTTAGGGCGGAGACATACAACGCGGCTCGCGTGAGGTTGGCCAGATTGGCGATGGCGCGCGCGGCGTCGCGATCATCGAGGTACTGCAGCACGTCGTAACAGATGACCAGATCGGAAGGCTTGCGAGGCGCGAAATCGATCACCGAGCCGTGAGTCCAGCCGTAACGGCCACATAGGTAGTCGCTCGCTTCCAAGCCCACATAGCGGGCCCGCGGCAGTACCTCGGCGAAGGGCTTTTGTAACAGGCCGATGCCGCAGCCGGCGTCCAAGATGCTGCGCACCGGTACACTGGCGTGACGCAGAATGGCGCTGATCAGCCGCGCGCGACCCTGCATTTCGGCGGCGCCGGTGACGCGGGTCGCCTTGTTGAAGTAGTACTTGCGAAAGTAGGCGGAGTCGAAGGCCGCGGCCGGAGATTTGAAGTTAAGTCGTTTTGCCACTAATAGCGGTTCCGCTGAATTTGCGATGCCGCGGCACGCGCGACGCCACGCTACGATCAGCCGTTGTCCCGCGCCTGCGCCCGCGCAAAGGCCGGGCGCTCGACTATCCGCCGTACGTAATCGTCGACCATCGTGGACTTCGGCATCATGGGGCTTTGGGCGAACATGGCGAACGTCGTACCGTAGAGCACATCCGCGGCGCTGAAGCGTTCGCCGAGGATGTAGGGGCCCGGGGAGAGCGCCTTAATCACGGCAGGCATCGCTTCTTCCACCGCCACCCAGCCGGCCGTGCCGCGAGGTACGTCCACGTTCATGAACTTGGAGACGAAGGCCGGCTCCAGCACGCCGGAGTAGTACGCAAGCCACGAGAGATAGCCGGCGCGGTCACGCTCGCCGACCAGCGGCCCGAGACGATTCTTCGGAAATTTATCGGTCAAGTACAACGCTATGGCCGGCGATTCGAATACGACGGCGCCATCGTCCGAGATCGCCGGCACTTTGCCGTGCGGATGGGGATTCGCCGGGTCCACCGCGCCGGTGCCGTCGCGGGATCGGGTCGTCACCAGCTTGATTTGGTATGGCGCTTCCAGTTCCTCGAGCAAAAATATGAAGCGTGAGGAGCGTGTCTTGGGACGATGAAACAGCGTAATCATGGGCAACCCCTTTCGCGCGAGGACGTTGGCGAATATTGTGCCACGAAAAAGCGAGGCTGGTTCCCCGGGCCAAGGTGGAGGGATCGGTCATTGCTCACGGCGCCGTATTCTCATGGTAAGGGGTGGCAGGCGTAGTAGCCGGACGGTGCAGGGTCCGGGGGATATCGGGTTTCGCTCCCGGCGTCGTATACTGGCTAAAGGGACATAACAAGGGGAGAAGGCCAGGATGACTTTCGTCGACTCCGTCAAGACGTGTTTTAAAAAGTACGCCGACTTCAACGGCTGTGCGGCGAGATCGGAATTCTGGTGGTGGGTGTTGTTCACCGTGGTGGCCACAGTTGCGCTCGGCATGATCAACGAGAACCTCTCCGCCGCGTTCTCCTTCGCGACCCTGCTGCCGTATATTGCGGTGACATGCCGGCGACTTCACGACACGGATCGAAGCGGCTGGCTTCAGCTCTTGGGGCTAATTCCCATCGTCGGATGGATACTGCTGATCGTTTGGTGCGCTCAAGAGGGAAAGAGCCCAAATCGATTTGCTCAATTGGGCGCGCCGGCCGGTTGAGACAACAATCCGCAGCACGCAGGCGCGTACCGCGAGCGACATCTTTCCGTGCTTACCGCGCGCCGTGCATCAGCTTGGTAATCCATGGCGCGACGACGAGAAACACCACGGCGATGGCGATGCCGCCCCACAGCAGTAGTTCATACACGTGCGCGTAGCCGGCAATACCGGTCTGCGCGCCGGTGGTGGTCATCGCGGCGATCTGGCCGGACATGTCGTAGGCCAGGGCTATGCCGAAGAACCATCCGCCCATCGCCAGCGAGGCTTCTTCCGGCGCGGCCAGTTTTCCCACCATCGCGTAACCGATGGGTGACAGCGCCAGTTCGCCGACGGTCGAGAATAAATAGCACAAAGCCAGCGGCCACCACGGCGTGCGCCCATCCACGCCCTGCAAGTGATGTATCGCA
>DATCDX010000150.1:0-2927 GCA_036510475.1 Steroidobacteraceae bacterium | reverse complement strand
CAATGAGCAACAAATCCGGCAACGTGCAGGCCTGCGCCACCCAGCTTGACGGAGTCGCTACGCGCAGCAGCGGATGCGCGAACGCAGCTTCCATCGCCGACACCCCCGCTGCCGCCACGCTCACGCGGTGATCTTAAATGCCGAGATGGCATCGAGCAGCGCCCGTGCCGATTGATACCGATCGTTCGGAGATTTGGCGAGCAAGCGCTGCAAAATATCCTCATAGTCGGCGAATTGGGGCGCAATCTCCGGCAGATCCGCCCGTTTGTGCTTGTAGATCACTTCCATCGCCGTCGCGCCGGTGTAGGGTTTACGGCCCGTCAGCATCTCGTAGAACATCACGCCCAAGCTGTACAAGTCGCTGCGCGCGTCGATTTGTTCGGCGTGGCCTTGTTCCGGGCTCATGTAGTACGGCGTGCCGAATATCTCACGCGTGCCGGTCAACGACACCTCCATCTCGTCCGCCTTGGCCAGGCCGAAATCGATCAGGCACAACGAACCGTCCGCCCGCAGCATGACATTGGCGGGCTTCAAATCCCGATGCAGCACACCTACCGAATGAATCGCCTCCAGGGCGCTCGCGATTTGTTCCACGTAGACAAGTGCGGTCAACGGCAGCAAGGGCGTCTTCATGCGATGGCGCAAGTCGCCGGCCGGAAAGTGTTCCATGGCGATATAGGCGTGATCGTCGGCAACGCCCAGATCGTAGATGCGCACGATATTCTGATGCTTGAGGCCGGCGACGATTTCATATTCCTGCAGGAACCGGTCGAAGCTCACGATGCGCTCGGATACGTCCGGCACCTGATTGAAAACCTTGAGCACCACGAGCGTGCCGGCGCGCTCGCTCTCGGCAAGATAGATGGTGCACATACCGCCGCTGCCGACTTGCCGGATGCAGCGATGTCCGCGGATCATCACGGATCCGAAACGATAACGCTGCTCATAATCCGGCTGGCCGCGCAACGCGGACAGCGTCTGCCGGTGCTCGCGAGAAGCGGCCAGGATCGCCTTGACCAGCCGATCGCGATCGATCTTGCGGCCGTAAAGACGATGCAAGCGGGCGACCGGCGCGGGCTCAGGCTGCGGCGCGTCGTTGAGTTGCAGCAGCACTATCGGCGTAAATTCGCGCTTTGCCAACAATCCGGCCGCGAGAAGTTCGGCGGCCTCGGCGGGGGGTGCTCCCACGATGATCGCCGCATCGAACCCGACGGCGGCAAAATTCGCTTCGATGGCCGGATCAACGCCCAGGCGATGTTCGACGATCGCGGCGTCCGGCCATTCGATCTCGACGTGCTTGCGAACCAGCAACCGATGGTCCGCGCGCTCTGCAATCACCAAAAGACGCATGGCACGCAGCAGCCTTTAAAAAATCAACGATTATCGAACGGACGTAAGGCCACGGCCGCCGCCTTCACGACGCTGCTGTTTCGCTTCATCGGAGCGCTCTCCCTGCAGCCGCCGCAGATACTCCGGCGTCACGTCGCCGGTCACGTATTCGCCGGAAAAGCACGAGGTGTCGAAATCCTTGATCTTCGCATTGTCGTGCCGGACGGCATGCACCAGATCTTCAAGATCCTGGTAGACCAGCCAATCGGCGCCGATGATGTCGCGGACTTCCTCGACGGTATGTCCCGCCGCCACCAATTCGGACGTGTCCGGCATGTCGATGCCGTAGACATTGGGATAGCGCACCGGCGGCGCCGCGGAAGCGAAGTACACTTTCTTGGCGCCCGCTTCACGCGCCATGTCGATGATCTGGGCCGAGGTCGTGCCGCGCACGATCGAATCGTCCACCAGCAGCACATTCTTGCCGCGGAACTCCAGATCGATTGCATTGAGCTTGCTACGCACCGACTTCGAGCGCTGCTCCTGTCCCGGCATGATGAACGTGCGGCCGATGTAGCGGTTCTTGATGAAGCCCTCCCGATATTTGACGCCGAGCCGCTGCGCGACCTGCACTGCGCTCGTGCGGCTGGTGTCGGGAATGGGGATGACCACATCGATGTCATGCTCGGGGCGTTCGCGTTTGATTTTCTCGGCAAGCCGTTCGCCCATGCGCAATCGCGCCTTGTACACCGAGATGTTGTCGATGATCGAGTCCGGACGGGCGAAATATACGTATTCAAAAATACAGGGCGTGTGCCGGGTCATCGCTACGCATTGCTGCGCGTAGAAGCGCCCCTGTTCGTCGATGAACACCGCCTCGCCGGGCGCCACGTCGCGCACCATGTCGAAACCCAGCATGTCGAGCGCCACGCTTTCGGAGGCCAACATCCATTCGGTGCCCTTCTTGGTGTCGCGCTTGCCGATCACCAGCGGACGAATGCCGTTCGGATCGCGGAAACCCAGAATACCGTGGCCGATCACCATGGCGACCACCGCATAGCCGCCGCGGCAGCGGCGATATACGGCGTTGGCGGAGGCGAAAATATCGGCCGCCGTGACCCGTGGCGTGCCGATGCGCTGCATCTCGGAAGCGAACACATTGAGCAGCACTTCGGAATCGGACCGGGTATTGAGATGGCGGCGATCCTCACGCACCATGACTTCGGTGAGTTCACGGGCATTGGTCAAATTGCCGTTGTGCGCCAGGCAGATGCCGTACGGGGAGTTCACGTAGAAAGGCTGCGCGTCATGCGCGCCCTCGCAACCGGCCGTGGGGTAGCGGACGTGGCCCAATCCCATGTTGCCCTTGAGTTTCAGCATGTGTTTCTGTTGAAACACGTCGCGCACCAACCCGGAATCCTTGCGCATGAACAGCTCGCCGTCCTCGGCGGTCATGATGCCCGCGGCGTCTTGACCTCGGTGCTGCAATACCGTCAGCGCATCATAGATCCGCTGATTGACCGCGCTCACCCCGACCATACCCACAATGCCGCACATGAAGGACCTCCGGTCTACCTGATTTTGAATCCAGTGACGCG
>DATCDX010000149.1:0-19783 GCA_036510475.1 Steroidobacteraceae bacterium | reverse complement strand
CCTCATTCTGTTGATCTACCGCGAAGAGGTGTACGACAAGAACACAACGCGCAAGGGCATCGCCGACATCATCATTGCCAAGCAGCGGAACGGCCCGACCGGCGATTTGCAGCTGACCTTTCTGGGCGAGTACACCAAGTTCGAGAACTACGCGCCGGAGTCGTATGCCGAGGGCGTATTCCGGTGATAGCGGCGAGTGCCTCGTGACCCCCATGGTCAGCGCGACGGTGGATACCGGCGCCCTTCGCCATAATTTGCAGTTGGTACGGCGGTGGGCGCCGAGGTCGCGCGTCATGGCCGTCATCAAGGCCAACGCCTATGGTCATGGGCTGGTCGCGGTCGCGCGGGCCCTGGAATCCGCGGACGCGTTCGCGGTGGCGCGGGTCGATGAAGGACTGATCCTGCGTGCGGCCGGCGTCCGCACGCCCACGGTGCTACTCGAAGGCGTATTCGATCGCGAACAGCTCGACGCGGCGGCGGCTGCCGATTTCGAACTGGTGGTGCATACGGCCGAGCAGATCGAACTGCTGCGCATCGCCCCCATGGGCGTGACCTTCAAGGTGTGGCTCAAGCTCGACAGCGGTATGAACCGGCTGGGATTCAAAGGCGCGTCCTTTGCCGCCGCACACGCGGCACTGAGTGCTTTGCCGGCGGTACGGGGGCCGGTGAATCTTTTCACGCACTTGGCCTCCGCGGACATGCCGGATTTGCCCGCCACGTCCGAACAGCTCGCGCTCTTCGGCGCCGCCACGGCGGCAATGCCCGGCGAACGGAGTCTGGAAAATTCCGCCGCGATGCTGAGCCACCCAGAAGCGCAGGGAGACTGGGTGCGGCCGGGGCTGCTGCTCTACGGTGCTTCCCCATTAGCCGGTTCCATCGGAGCGGACTACGGCCTGCGACCGGCCATGACCCTGCATTCGCATGTGATTGCCGTCAAGGAAATCGCAGCCGGAGAACAGGTGGGCTATGGCGGTGACTGGACCGCGGTCCGAGCCACGCGCCTGGCGGTGGCGGCGGTTGGCTACGGCGACGGCTACCCGCGCAGCTTGACGTCGGGAGCGCCGGTGCTGGTCAACGGCGAGCGCGCGGGCCTGGTGGGCCGGGTGTCGATGGACATGATCGGCATCGATGCCACCGACTTGAAGCGCGCGCCGAAACTAGGCGATCCTGTCATCCTGTGGGGAGCGGGGCTGCCGGTGGAGGAGATCGCGGTATGGGCGCAAACCATCCCGTACGAGCTGTTATGTGGAATCAGCCAGCGCGTGGCGGTGACGCTGAGCTAGCCCCGCCACGCGAAGGCGGTGCAAACTAAGGCATGCAATCGGCAACAGGGATGTTATTTTCAATCGTGCTCGTGATATCGAGTGCGGTGCTTCCGCTTACCGCGTTTGCTGAATGCAAGCTCGGCAAAATGGCGGAACTCCCTGTGACCATGACCGACTCGCGTCCGCTGGTCACGGCGAAAATCAACGGTGAAGATGTGCAGTTCGTAGCGGACAGCGGCGCATTTTTCAGCATGATCAGCCAGGGCGCCGCGGCGCAACTGAAGCTGAACTTGAGGCCCGCTCCCTACGGTCTTAGGGTCGAAGGATTAGGCGGCTCTACCGAGCCGTTGGCTGCCACCGTCAAGGTGTTTACCCTCGCGGGTATCGCGCTGCGAAACATGGAGTTTCTCGTCGGTGGCAGCGAGGCCGGAGCAGGCAGCATCGGGGTGTTGGGCCAGAACGTTTTTAGCGCCGGCGACGTGGAATACGACCTCACCCACGGTGTCATTCGATTGATTCGGGTGGAGGACTGCAAGCACGCGGCGCTGGCGTACTGGGTGCGTGGCGAGCAATCCTATTCGGTCATGGATATCGAGCGGACGACGCCGTTGTCGCCCCACACCACCGGCGCGGCATACATCAACGGTGCAAAAATTCGAGTCCTGTTCGACACGGGCGCGTCGGCTTCAATATTGTCTCTCAGGGCCGCCGAACGCGCCGGCGTCAAGCCCGGCATGACCGGCGTGGTGGATGGCGGCGACATTTACGGTATTGGGCGAAACGTCGTCAAAACCTATATTGCACCTTTCGCAAGCTTTAAGATCGGCGATGAGGAAGTACGCAATACCCGCCTGCGTATCGGCGATATCGGTCTCGATGCCGCGGACATGTTGATCGGCGCCGACTTTTTCCTATCGCATCGCATCTACGTCGCCAGCAGCCAGCATCGTCTCTACTTCACTTACAACGGAGGCCCGGTATTTAATTTGGCCAGATCGCCGGCCGCTGCGCAGCCGGTCGCCTCACCGGCTGCCGACGCGTCGGCCGCCCATGTGCCGGCCGCGGACGCGCCTGTGGACGCGGCGGCGTTCAGCCGCAGCGGTACCGCCTTTGCCGCGCGCCGCGACTTTGAGCACGCTCTTGCCGACTTGACGCGTGCCTGCGAGTTGGACCCCGGCAATGCGGAATATTTATATCAACGCGGTGTCGTCTACGCACAGAACCGGCAAGCCCCGTTGGCCATGGCCGATTTCGACCGATCGCTTGAACTCAAGCCCGACAACGTGCCGGCATTGGTGGCGCGCGCAGAGATGCGGCTGCGCGATCGGGATATTCCGGGCGCCAGCGCCGACCTGGACTCGGCAGCGCGAATTGCGCCGAAGGAAGGCGATGTTCGATTCTTTCTCGCGCGAGACTATGAACAAGCCGATCTCTCTGCGTCTGCCATAGCGCAATTCGATCTGTGGATACCCGCGCATGCCGATGACGTCAGAATGGCTGATGCGCTGGACGGGCGCTGCCGGGCGCGGGCGATGCAGGGCGAGGATCTCGCACGAGGACTATCGGATTGCAATGCAGCCCTCACGCTGAGTACCAAGGCAAGCGCCCTCAACGCCGACATTCTCGATAGCCGGGGTCTCGTGCACCTGCGATTGGGTGACTGTGACAAAGCGATTGCGGACTACAACGCGTCGCTGAAATTCAATCCGCGCAGCGCGCGGGCGCTGTACGGGCTGGGCGTCGCAGAATTACGAGAGAAGGAATTTGCGCAGAGCGAGGCTGACATCGCAGCGGCGACGGCTCTGTCGCCGCGCGTTGCGGACGAGTTCAAGCGGCACGGCATTACGCCCTGAACGATTAGCTTTCGAAGAACCCCATCTTCACGCCCGCGAGCTGCACGACGTCATTGTCGTTGAGGCGGCGGGCCTGCGGGCCGATCGGCACGCCGTTGACCTGCGGATAATCGTTTTCCTTGCCGCTATCCACATGCACGATGAAATAACCTTCGGCGCGGCGGGTAATCGCCGCGACTTGGACGCCGGGCCGGCCCAACGTGGTGAGCGCCTTGGTCAGTTCCAGTTCGCGGCCGGCGAATGCGCCGCTCAACACCTGTAGTTTTGCCTTGGGCAGCGCGGTTGCGTTTTCAGGCACGCTGGGACGCTTGGCGGCGACGGCCTTTGCGGCCTGATCGACAGCGACGCCGACCCGCCTGATGCGGTCCTCACCCTGCGAACTGGGGGTGATGACCATGGTCTTTTCGAACTCGTCCTGTTCCGCTTCGCCGTCTTGGCTGTCGACGAACCGTAACTGATGGTGGCCAACGGTGATCACGTCGCCATGCTGCATGGCGTGTTTCTTGATCAGCTTGCCGTTGACGTAGGTGCCATTGGTGCTGTTCAAGTCTTCCAGAAACGAATCGTTCAGAATATTGATGATCAGCGAGTGGTGGCCACTCACCGCCGGATTGTCGATACGAATATCGTTGTCCGGAAGGCGCCCTATGGTATAGCGCTCTTTGTTCATGTTGTATTCTGCGAGGACCGCACCGTCCAAGCTGAGCATCAGGCGTGCCATTCAGACTCCTAGCCGAACCATCCCAAGATTTTGTCAAATATACGCCGGTGCGCAGGGAAGGGCTCTTCTACGTGCGCCATGATGACCGACACGTTATCCCGTCCGCCATTATCGTTCGAGAGCTGTATCAACTGTTTAGCAACTGTATCAAGATTAGCACTAAAGGTGCTGATTGTTAAGTGAATGTCCTCATCTTCTATCATGTCCGACAGTCCATCGGAACAGAGCACGTAATAATCGCTCTTCTGCACCGGCTGCTCGTGGATCTCCACTTCGACGTTCTGCTCGACCCCGAGGGCACGGGTGACATAATTCTTGTTGGTCGCCCGCTGTGCCTCTTGTTGCGAGTAAAAGCCGCGATCGACCAGTTCTTGCAGCAGCGAATGATCCAAGGTCATCTGTTCAAAACGGTTGTCGCGTAGGCGGTAAAGCCTCGAGTCTCCGACGTGCGCGATGGACATTTTGTTATCGTGAAACAAACACGCCACCACGGTAGTGCCCATTCCCTCACATTGAGGCTGGGTTTTGGAGGTGTGGTAGATGATTTTGTTCGCTCTGTGAATGGCGTCACGCAAGATGATGCTTGGGCGCGTCAATCCGGTGTCTTGGTCGGGGACGCTCAAATCCTCGCGCATCACGGCATCCCGGACCAAATTGATGATGGTCTTGACGGCGATGCCGCTCGCCACTTCGCCCGCGTTGTAGCCGCCCATGCCGTCCGCCAGCACGAACAATCCGATGTCGGCCTCGGTGCCGATCATGTCCTCATTGTGCTCACGGACTTTGCCGGTATCGGTGAGCGCCACGCTGGCGATTTTCCCCTTCAAACTCATGGGTTTTGTCCAATCATGGCAATCCACTCGGTATGCGCGATCGACAGTCGTCCAAAGCGGCCGCCATTTGGGCGCCGGAGTCGTAGCGTGCTTCGGGACTCTTGGCAAGCGCGCGATCGACGACGCTTTCGACGCAGGCGGGCAGATCAGGCCGAAACGCCCGCAACGGCGGGTGCGGCGCTTCGGCGATCTGCTGCATCAGTCCGGTCATCGAATCGGCGGTGAATGGAAGCTGTCCGGTCAACAATTGAAATAGGCTAACACCCAGGGAAAACATGTCCGAGTGACCTGTCACAGTTCGTCCCTCGAGCTGCTCCGGCGACATGAAGGAGGGAGTCCCCAGCACGATGCCCGTACGGGTGCTGCCGCTGCCCGCACCTGTGAGCCGCGCGATGCCAAAGTCCGTGATTTTCAAAATGTCCGTGGCTGCGTCATACATCAGATTCGCCGGCTTGATGTCGCGATGAACGACCCCCTGTTTGTGCGCGAACCCCAAGGCGTTGGCCGTGCGGCCGATCAAGTCCAGCACTTTACGCGGCTCCAGAAGATTATTGGACGCGGCATAGTCGCTGAGGTGACGGCCCTTGAGATATTCCATGGCAATGTAGGCGAGTCCTCGTTCTTCACCGACATCGTAGATGGTCACAATGTTCGGATGATTGAGGCGCCCTGCGGTTTCTGCTTCCCGAAAGAACCGCGATCTGGCTTCGACGAGTTCGGCATCGCTGAATTCGCTGGCCAGCGGAATGGCCTTGATCGCGACCATGCGATTGATGGCCGTATCCTTGCCCAGGTACACGATTCCCATGGCGCCGCGGCCGATCTCGCGCTCGAGTTGGTAGCGGCCGAGCCGTTGTATCTCGGGCGCGGCCCCGGCAGCCGCTGCGGCACTCGTCGCCGTACCGCCGCTCGTCGCTGCGCCGGCACTCGTAGCTGCGCCGGCACCCGTAGCGACGGCGGCGCTGTCGCGGGCGGCGGTTGCACGTCCGGCCACAGGACTCAAGCTCGCGGGGGGCGGCGCGGGCGGCGGTGCTTTAGGCTTTGCCCGCTCGGCATCCATGAGGCGGCGTAGGCGCCCGGCAACATCGCGATAGGTATTGTCGAAGCGCGCCAAGTGACGGTAGACGGCGGTGGCCTGCGGTGCCCGCCCGCGCTGTTCCAGCTGAGTGGCGAGCGTGTACAGATCGCCGAGCACGGTGGCATTGGGTTTGCGGCCCTTGAGTTCGGCGAAGCGCTGTTCGAAATTATCGAGCAGCCGCGCGGTATCGGTGCCGGGTGCCCGGGGTATCTTGGGAGCGGCCGCCGCCGCTGTCGCCGCGGTCCAGCGTGACCAGAAAAAAAGCACGCTGCCGCCCGTCAACAGCAGAATCCCCGGTAGCCATAGCCAGGTGTCGAGATGTGCGAAAGCCCGGAGCAATAAGCCGGAGCTTAAGATCCCCAAACCCACAATTGCCGCGATCAGCCCAAATTTGCGCATGCAATAGACATAATCCAAGTCTTGAAGCCCGGCAGTATAGGGGATCGGGCCGTATTAACAGCAATGCTAAGCTCACAAATCACGCGAAGGAAGACGATGGCGAAGTCCAAAGAGGTCTTTATTTGTCAGAACTGTGGAACCTCTTCACCGAAATGGCAGGGGCAGTGCGCCGGCTGTGGCGAATGGAATACCTTGCTGAGCGAATTACGGCCGGCGACTACCCGAAAACCCGCCGGGTCGAAGCGAGGTGCGGCCCTCGATGTGACCTCCTCGTTGGCCGCGGAAGCAATTGCCGAGGCGCCTCGGCTGGCCACCGGCTCGGTTGAACTCGATCGCGTGCTGGGCGGCGGACTGGTGCCAGGCTCGGTCACGTTGATCGGCGGCGACCCGGGTATCGGAAAATCGACGCTGATGCTACAGGCCGCGGCAGCGCTCAATGACGCAGGTCCGGTGCTGTACGCCACCGGCGAGGAATCCTTGAAACAGGTCGCACTCCGTGCCCGGCGGTTGGGACTTGAATCCGCCACCGCGCGGCTGATCGCCGAGACCTGCGTGGAAGACATCGTCGGCGCGGCGTCGAGTCTCGCCGCGCGCGTGCTGATCGTGGATTCCATTCAAACCATGCACTCCGAACGCATCGACGCCGCACCGGGCGCCGTCTCGCAACTGCGGGAATGCACCGCGGAACTGGTGCGATTCGCCAAGGCTGGGGGCACCGCGGTGCTGCTGGTCGGCCATGTGACGAAGGAAGGGCAGATCGCCGGGCCGCGCGTGCTCGAACACATGGTGGATACCGTGCTGTACTTCGAAAGCGATACCGGCAGTCGCTTCCGCGTGTTGCGATCCGTCAAGAACCGCTTCGGCGCGGCCAATGAAATTGGTGTGTTTGCCATGGTCGAGCAAGGATTGCGCGAAGTCACTAATCCGTCCGCAATTTTTCTGTCGCGTCATGCCGAGCCCGTGCCGGGCAGCGTCATCACCGTTATGCGCGAAGGAACGCGTTCATTGTTGATCGAGGTGCAAGTCCTGGCCGACACGGCGCTGGGAGCCAATCCACGCCGCGTTGCGGTCGGCATCGACGGCAATCGGCTGACGATGCTGCTGGCGGTGGCGCATCGTCACGCGGGTTTGCAACTGCAGGGCCAGGATGTCTTCGCCAACGTCGTCGGCGGCGTGCGCTTGGCGGAGACTGCCGGAGATTTGGCCATTGTGATGGCGGCGCGGTCGAGCTTGCGTGATTCGCCGGTTCCCACCTCGCTGGTTGCCTTCGGCGAACTCGGGCTGGCAGGCGAAATTCGTCCCGTGCCGTTCGGTGAGGAGCGGCTGCGCGAAGCCGCGAAACATGGTTTCAAACTGGCGGTGGTGCCTGAAGCGAACGTGCCAAAGCGGCCCCCCGACGGCATGACGGTTCGCGGTGTGACGCGGTTGAATCAGGCGCTGGATGCGCTATGAGAGCGCGCCGTTATCGGGCGCCCCGCAGGATTATCGCCGCGCGCGTAACGCGTCCCAGCGTCGCGCCGTTGCCCGGCTCGCCTATGGTTACGTAGAACACCACGGCGTGTTTTCGCGATGGGTTCGGAATGAGTTTGACGAACACACTGGCCGCGTGCCGCCCCTTAGGCAATAGCTGCGTCACCGGAGCCTGGGGCACGTAGTCGACATCGGGCAGCGCCGAGGCAGGCTGGGTTTTCCACACGAAGCTCGTAGCGCCGACGGATCCCGAAGAGCGGTGGACGTGGATTTCGGCAAAATTCTGTCGCGAGCCCATTCTGTAGGAAGCGTTGGAAATACTGATGTGGGTGGTGTTCGATGTTTTCGACGCCGTTCTTACCGTGTTCGTGTCAACGGGTGGCTGCATTGACACCGCCCGCGTTGCAGCCGGCGACGCGGCAGCAACAGCAGAAGCAGAAGCAGCAACAGTGGCAGCAGCGGTTGCGGGGGTGGTTGCGGCAGCGGCGGCGGTGGTGCCCGTGCCCGTGCCCGTGCCCGTGGTAGTAGCGATAGTCGTGGGAATGGCAACGGCCGCCTGTGCAGCGGCGTTTGGCGCATCGGCCGCGAGCTTCGGCGCGACCGGCTGGCGACCGTATGAAACCCAAATGATGAGAGCGGCGAGCACGAGGGTGAGCGGTACGGCGACGCGTGCGATGCTGCGCGCCGCAATTGGGGTTCGCGTGGGCGGAGGATTCAGTGCGGCAATCCAATCGCCAACGGCCATCGACCGATCTTCCCGACGCCAAGCCAGGCCCATTGCCAGCGTCCGCCACTGCGCTTCGGTCAGCCCTTCGGGCCGCTGGGGCACCAAGCCGAGCTGTCGCGCCTCAACCGACCGTCGGCCTTGGAAGGGATGTGCTCCGCTGAGCAATTCGTATGTCAGGCATGCAAGTGCATAGAGATCGTCGCGCGGATCGGGCCGCCGGCCCTCCAAGAGTTCGCAGGAAGCGTAAGCCGGCGTCAGTGCGGTGGAGTTGTGCTTCGGCATCGTATCTGCGTTCGAGTGGCCGCCGGTAACGGCGCCGCCGGCACTGGACGCGCCGGACGCACCGAAGTCGAGGATGCGCGCTTCGCCGGAGCGGGTAATGATTACATTGCGCGGCTTCAAGTCCGCGTGAACCACATTGCGCGAGTGGGCGTGAGCCAGACCGGCTCCGACTTGGAATATGATCGGCCAAGCCGCTGATCTGGGTATCGCGAGCGGATGCGATCGTTCGATCATGCGCTCCAAGAGCTCCCCCTCAAGAAACTCCATCGTGAAAAACGCGACGTCATCATCCTGATCGAGCTCGTATACCTTGACGATATTGGGATGCGAAAGCGCCTGCGCGCAATAGAACTCGCGCCGCAGCTTCGACAGAAGCTGTGGATGGCCGCCAATTTTCTCGTGTAGAAGTTTTATCGCTACGTGGCGATTGTCTTCGGGCAGATCGCAGCGGTAGCGATCCGATGCCTTGAACACGGTGCCCATGCCGCCGCTGCCCAGCCGGGCTTCCAGTACGTATCGATTGCGCAATTCACGGCCGACCGCGGCGACCGGCGACGCATTTTCCCGCAGCGCGAGTTGGGGTGGTGGGGGTGGCGCTGCCGGTGCCGGCGAGGCTGCCGGGGTAACCGGAGGCTGTGGTGAACCGAGATCAAGGTCCATGTCCAGATCAACGGTGGTCCCGGCGTCCAGGACGCCCAGCTCGCGCTGTGCGATCCTCGATTCGATCGAGCGGAACAGGTCGACCGGAATTTGACCGCGCCGGTAGCGCTGATCGAGCAAGGCGACGACGTCCCATGCCGAATCCGGAGAGGTGTTCCCGCTGGTCGCCAACTCATCCATGAAATCATCTTCGCTGCATTCGCCGCTCGCCAAGGCGTCGAGCCGCTGCTGCCAAACCAGATCGTCCTGCCGTTCCGTACGAGCCATCCTCTAATACTACGGCAGGCGGGCGGCGGTTACTGTGACGCGATTTATGTAAATTGGGTTTGGCGCGTCATAGGGGTTGGCGGCTCATCGCGGCGCGGGCGGCCGTATGCGCACGGTCTTGATCGCGTTATCACCGGTCTGCAGCACCTCGAACATGTAGTCCGCTAATTTCAGGGTGGTACCCGGCTCGGGGATGTTCTCCAGGAATTCCAGGATTAAACCGTTCAATGTCTTCGGTCCGTCCGTCGGTAGGTTCCAGCGCATGGAGCGATTGAGCGCGCGGATGGTGGTCGATGCGTTGGCGACGAAGGCCCCGTCGCCTTCGGCATGCACGTCTTTATGCATCATGGTCGCCGGATCGGTCGTAAATTCGCCGACGATCTCTTCGAGGATGTCTTCGAGCGTCACCAGTCCCTGAATGTCGCCGTATTCGTCGACCACAAATGCCATGCGGCGCTTGTCGCGTTGAAAATTATACAATTGAGTATTGAGGGTGGTGCCGGAGGGCACGAAGTACGCCTCGCGCGCACCGGCCGCGGCGATCAACCCTTCCCGGTCGAGACGGCCTCGCGCCAGTTCGTGAACGACTTGCTTCATGTGCAGGACGCCGATGATCCGGTCGATTTCCCCTTCGTAGACCGGCAATCGAGTGTGCTGGCTTTGACGCAACTGCTCCAGAATCCTGTCCCAGTCATCATCGACGTCGATGCCGACGACTTCGTTGCGCGGCACCATGATGTCCTCCACGGTGGCACTTTCGAGATCCAAGATGCTGACCAGCATTTGCTGGTGGCGATGCGGAATCATCGCGCCGGCTTCCGCCACCACCGTGCGCAATTCTTCGCTGCTCAAGGAGTTCGATGCCTGTTGCTGCGAGACACCGAACAGCCGCAGCACCCCGTTCGCCAGAAAATTCGTGGCCCAAACGAAGGGGTATAGCAGCAGCAACAGAGGCGTGTAGATGTAGGCGGCCGGCAGCGCAAGACGCTCCGGATGCAAGGCGCCGAAGGTTTTGGGTGCGACCTCGCAAAAGATCAGCAGCACCAGCGTCAGCGCCGCAGCGCCGAAAGCGACCAGGTACTCGCCGCCCAGGCGCAAGGCGATGAAGCCCACCAACATCGGCGCCGCGACGTTGACGATGGTGCTCAACAGCAGGATCAGGCCGATGAGCCGGTCGGGATGAGCGCGCAGCGCCTCGGCAAGCCGCGCCCCGCGATTGCCTTCTTGGGCTCGATGCCGCAGCCGATAGCGGTTCAAGCTCATGAGTGCCGTTTCACTGCCGGCGAAAAACGCGGCGAGTACCAGCAGCGCCACCAATGCGCCGAACAGCAGCCCTAGGGAGGGGTCTGGCATACGTCCGGGGTGCTAGCCCCAGTGCCGCCCGAGTAAATCCTCGAGGACGAATTTCGAACCGAAATACGCCAGCGCCAGCACACCGAAGCCGCTTAAAGTCCAGCCAACCGCCGTGCGCCCGCGCCAGCCGAAGCGGATGCGGCCGATCAGCAGCACGCCGAAGATCGCCCAAGCGATCAAGGACAACACCGTCTTGTGAATCAGATGCTGGGTGAACAAATTGGTGACGAACACGAAGCCTGTGAACAGCCCCAAGGTGAGCAGCGCAAAGCCCGCGCCGATCAGCCGAAACATGACTCTTTCAAGGGCATCGAGCGGCGGCAGCACGCTCGGCAGGTCGGCGATGCGGCGGGTGCGCAGCCGCCGATCGAGAAATACCAACAGCAGGGCCGTGACGGCCGCGGCGAACAGCAACGCCGCTGCACCCATGGAAAGGAGGATGTGGGCCGTGAGCTCCCAGCCCGGCACAGTGGCCTCGACGAAGCCATGCCCGGCGTCGGTCACTGCCGCCCCGAACGCCGCGCTTGCCAGCAGCAGTGCGCCCAGCACGCGATTCTGTTTTTCGATCGACATGAAACAGGCGAGCACCGCGAGAGTCCACGCCAACAGAGAAATAGCCTCCAGCACGCCGATGGAAAAAGGCCCGTTGATGCGCATCATATGCACGATGGCGTCGCTGTGGGCGATGATCGCCGCAAAGCTTAGAGCCCAGGCGAGGGGCTCCAGGCGCGGCCGGTTCACGCTGCGCAGCATGACCCAGGCACCGGCGGTGTAAAGCACGTACAAAGTGATGGCGAGAATCAAGGGCCGGCCTAGGACTCATACGGGCTAAAATGATGACCCCGTGATGATGACACAAGCACCCTATGGAGCCTAGCCACTGCCATCCACGCCCAGCCGCCGCCGCCCCGCGCCGCCCAGCCGCACGCGGGCACCGCCTAGCGGCCGGGAAAATCGACCTGTAATATCCGCGCCATGTTTGACCGCCTCACCTTAAGTCTCTCCTCAGCGCTCAAGTCGCTGTCCGGCCGTGGCCGGCTCACCGACGACAATATCGCCGATACGGTGCGCGAGGTGCGGCTTGCGCTGCTCGACGCCGATGTGGCGCTGCCCGTCGTCAAGACCTTCACCGAGGCCGTCAAAGCGCGCGCGATCGGCGTCGAAGTCACCAAGAGCCTGACACCCGGCCAAGCCTTCATCAAGGTCGTGCACGAGGAACTCACGCGGCTCATGGGTGAGGCGAGCACGGGCTTGAATCTGCGCGCGCAGCGGCCGGTGGTCGTCATGCTCGCGGGTCTGCAAGGCGCCGGCAAGACCACCAGCGCCGCCAAACTCGCGCGTTGGCTGATCGAGAAGCAGAACAAAAAGGTGCTGATGGTCAGCACCGACGTGTATCGTCCGGCCGCGATTCTGCAGCTGCAAACGCTGGCTGCGCAGGTCGGCGCGGGTTTCGCGCCGTCACTCGCCAGCGAGGCACCGGTGGCCATAGCGAAACGCGCGCTCACCGAAGCGACGCTGCAGGCTTACGACGTGTTGCTGATCGATACCGCGGGGCGGCTGCACATCGATACCGAGATGATGGACGAGGTCAAGGAGCTCGAGGCCGCGCTCAATCCGCACGAGCGTCTGTTCGTCGTCGACAGCATGGCGGGACAGGACGCGGTCAACGCCGCCAAAGTATTCAATGACGCGTTGCGACTGACCGGGGTGATTCTCACCAAAGCCGACGGTGACGCGCGCGGGGGCGCCGCGCTATCGGTCCGGCAGGTCACCGGCCAGCCCATTCTATTTGTCGGTACCGGCGAAAAATCGGAAGCTCTGGAGCTGTTTCAGCCGGAGCGTATCGCGTCGCGCATCCTCGGGATGGGCGATGTGCTGTCGTTGGTAGAGCAGGTGCAGGGGCAGGTCGACCAAGAGAAGGCCGAAAAGCTCGCCAACAAGATCAGCAAGGGCAAGTCCTTCAATTTGGCTGATTTGCGTGATCAATTGGCGCAGTTGCAGCAAATGGGCGGTATGTCGGCGCTACTGGACAAATTACCGGCCCGGATGCAGGCCAATGCGGCGGCGGCGGCCGGTGCGGTCAGCCCGCAAAACCTGAAGCGGCAGATGGGAATCATCGACTCGATGACGCCGCGCGAGCGGCGGCGGCCGGAATCGATCGACGGCTCGCGCAAACGACGCATCGCGGCGGGCGCGGGGGTCCAGTTGCCTGAGGTCAACCGCCTGTTGAAGCAGTTCGACCATATGCAAAAGACCATGAAAAAGCTCGCCAAGGGCGGCATGTTGAAGAACATGATGCGCGGCATGGCGGGGCGCCTGCCTCCTTAGCTTCGGGCACTAGCGCAAAGCCCTGGTTGTCATTACAATTAGCGGCTAGGCATTGCAAGGTGAATTAACGATGGTGACGATCCGTTTGACTCGGCGCGGCGGCAAGAAGACCCCGTTCTATCACGTTGTGGTGACCGATAGCCGCAAGCGCCAAGGGGGCACCAGCCTCGAAAGTGTGGGCCTCTTCAATCCCATCGCGCGCGGGGCGGAAGTCAAACTGCGTCTGAATGTCGCTCGAATCGAGCATTGGGTCGCCCAAGGCGCCCACATGTCGGACCGCGTCAAGTTTTTACTCACCAGTTTCCGTAAACAGGCTGCGTAAGGGCTCTTAAATAAGAGCCTTGATCGAGACCATTTCAGGCATGAGCGAGGATTCACCGGCGCTCATCCAACTGGGGTTCGTGGGCGCGCCGTTTGGGGTCCGAGGTTGGGTCAAGCTACGTTCACACACCGATCCTCCGGAGCGCCTGCTGGATCATCGGAGTTTGCACATCGGACGGGATGGTGCGTGGGCTGTGTATCGTATCGAGTCGAGCGGCCGCAGCGGCGGCCAGCTTACAGTGAAACTGGCGGGGATCGATGATCGCGATCGGGCACAGGCTTTGCGCGGCGCGGAGGTTCGCGTGCCGCGCAGCGAGTTGCCGGAAAGGGCGCCGCAAGATTTTTACCGCGCCGATTTAGTCGGCTGCGAGGTATCGAACCTCGCCGGCGAAAGCTTGGGAGTCGTGCAGCATTTTATCGAGACGCCGACGCAGGTGCTGATGGTGGTGCGCGGCGCGAGAGAGTATTGGGTACCGGCTGTGCCACAGCATTTACGACGCGTGGATCTGCAGGCTCGCCGCGTGGTCGTGGATTGGGACGAGGCGGCCGGCTAGAAGCGCATGCGCATAGCGGTTGTCTCATTGTTTCCGGTGATGATCCGCGAGGCTCTGACGCATGGCGTGGTCGGACGGGCGTTGCAACGCGGTGTTCTGGAAGTCGAGTGCTTCGATCCGCGGGACCATGTGACCGACGTGCACCGCACGGTCGATGATCGACCATACGGCGGCGGACCGGGAATGGTGCTGAAGTTCGAGCCGGTGCGCAGCGCCTTGCGCGCCGCGATGGCTGGGCTGCCCCCGGGCAGCCGGCGGGTGTACTTGGGCGCGGACGGCCGCAGGTTCGAGCAGAGCATGGCGCGCGAGGCGCGCGACTGGCCGGGATTGGTATTGGTGGCGGGACGTTACGAGGGCGTCGATGAACGCTTCATCGAGCGCGAGACCGACGATGCGTGGTCGATCGGCGACTATGTTCTGTCGGGCGGCGAATTGCCGGCGTTGGTGGTGATCGATGCGATTGCGCGGCTGATTCCCGGCACTCTCGGCAGTGCCGAGTCGGCGCTCGACGAATCGTTCAGCGACGGATTGGTGGATTGGCCGCATTACACGCGGCCGCCGCAGATCGACGGGTGCGCGGTGCCCGCGGTATTGGCGTCGGGCGATCACGCGGCGATACGCCGCTGGCGTTTGCGGCAGGCGCTTGGTCGTACCTGGTTACGCCGGCCGGAGCTGCTCGAGCGTCGCGGCATGAGCGATGACGAGCGGGCATTGTTGGAAGAATTCAAGATCGAACGTGCGAGAGGACGAGAGTTATGAACAAAATCATCCAAGAATTGAACAGCGAACGCGCAACGCGTAAGTTGCCGGATTTCAACCCCGGCGATACCGTCGTCGTCCAGGTCAAAGTGGTGGAGGGTGATCGCGAGCGCGTTCAGGCCTATGAAGGCGTGGTTATCGCCAAAAAAAATCGCGGCCTCAATTCCTCGTTCACAGTGCGCAAAATTTCGCACGGTGAAGGCGTGGAGCGGGTTTTTCAGACTTTCAGTCCGTCGATCAGCGAAGTCAGCGTGAAGCGCCACGGCGCGGTGCGGCGCGCCAAGCTGTACTACCTGCGGGATTTGTCGGGCAAGGCGGCACGCATCGACGAGAAGCTCTAAGGCGCTGCGGGACAACCCCCAGGCGTTGCGTGAAAGCCCGAGCCTTTGAATGACCACAGGAGCCGCTCGTTTGGGATTTTTCGGGCTGGTATGGCGCCTGCTCGAAGGGATCCGCAAGGTTCTGCACCTGATCCTCTTACTGGTGATTTTCGGCTTCGTTCTCGCCGCCCTGCATACCTCCATTCCGAGCGTGCCGCGCACAGCGGCCCTGGTGATCGCGCCGGAGGGTGAGCTGGTCGAACAATTGTCGAGCGACCCGGTACGCCGCGCGTTCGGCGAAGCCTCCGGCGGTCCTGCGCCTGAGACCCTGCTGAAGGACGTGATCGACGCCATTCAGGCGGCGAAATCCGATTCACGCATCAAGTTGATCGTGCTCGATCCCAGCAAATTGAGTGCATCGGGTCTGTCGAAGCTGCAGGAGATCGGCGCCGCGCTGCGTGAGTTTCGCGCCAACGGCAAGCGTGTGGTGGCGGCGGCCGATTCGCTCGATCAGACCCAGTACTATCTGGCCGCGCAAGCCGGCGAGGTGTATCTCGATCCCTTGGGCATGATTTATCTCGACGGCTTCAGCTATTACCGGATGTTTTTCAAGGACGCGATCGACAAGCTGGGTGTCGATGTCAACGTGTTCCGAGCGGGTACCTTCAAGAGTTACACCGACCAGTTTTCGCGCAGCGACATGGCACCCAGCGAACGTGAAGAGAGTTCCGTGTGGCTGGATTCCTTGTGGAATGCCTACCAGCAGGATGTGACGCGCGCCCGTTCGTTGCCGGCCGGCACACTCAATAGTTACATTGCGGACGAACCGGCGGCGCTCGCGGCCGTCAACGGCGATGCGGCCAAACTGGCGCTGCAGCGCGGGCTGGTCACCGCCTTGAAAAGCCGCCGCCAGGTGGCGGACGACTTGAAAGTCTTGGTGGGCGAGGATGAAGACACCCATTCCTTCAATTCCATCGGCATGAATCAATATTTGTTGTCCGTGCGTGCCAAGCACGTTTTGAAATCGAGATCGAATTCCAAAATCGGCATCGTGGTGGCATCCGGCGAGATCTTCGACGGACATCAACCGCCGGGTTCGATCGGCGGCGAGAGCACGGCGGATTTACTGCGTCAGGCGCGTTACGACAAAGCGATAAAGGCGGTGGTGCTGCGCGTCGATAGTCCGGGCGGCAGCATGTTCGCGTCCGAGCAAATTCTGCGCGAGGTACAGTCATTGCGCAAAGCCGGCAAGCCCGTGGTCGTGTCCATGAGCAGCTACGCCGCGTCCGGTGGATACTACATCTCCGCCGCGGCGAACCAGATATTTGCGAGCCCCACCACGTTGACCGGCTCCATCGGTGTGTTCTCCGTGGTGCCGACGTTTCAGCGAACCTTGGACAAGCTCGGGGTTAAAGTCGACGGACTGGGCACCACGCCGCTGGCCGGTGACATGCGGATGGACCGGCCCCTGACGCCGGCCGCCCGCCAGATACTGCAATCCTCGGTCGATCACGCGTACGCGGAATTTCTGCGGCGTGTCGGCGAGGGGCGCAAGATGACGGTTGAGGACGTGGATAAAATCGCGCAGGGCCGGGTATGGGCGGGTGTCGATGCGCAACGCATCGGTTTGGTGGATCACTTGGGCGGCCTTAAGGATGCCACCGAGGCGGCGGCGAAACTCGCTGAGTTGGGCACGGATTACGACGTCGATTACATCGAGCCCGAATTGAGCTTGCGCGAAGAGTTGTTGATGCAGATCCGATCCGAGACGCTGCGGCTGGGCGTAGAGGTGGGACTCATCGCGCCGCCCAGCGGCATGCTGCGGGCGCTGGACCCGCTCCTGGAGCAAGCGCGCGCCATTGCGAAGCTCGACGATCCGCGCGGGCTTTACGCGTACTGTTGGTGCCGTGCCCCGCTCTCGTCATTCAAAGGCATCGCAAGCCGTTGAGCGCCGGCCGCGCTCTTTAGAGGCTGGTCCAGTCGAGCGTGATCTTGCCGGATTTACCGGAGTTCATGATCTCGAAGCCCTTGAGGTAGTCGTTGATGCCCAAGCGGTGGGTGATCACCGGGCGTACGTCGAGACCGCTCTGCAGCATGCTCGACATCTTGTACCAGGTTTCGAACATCTCGCGGCCGTAGATGCCTTTGATCACCAAGCCTTTGAATATGACTTGGTTCCAGTCGATCGCTGTTTCGCCGGGAGGAATGCCCAGCATGGAAATGCTGCCGCCGTTGTTCATGGTGCGCAGCATGTCGCGCAGGGCGGCGGCGTTGCCCGACATTTCGAAGCCCACGTCGAAGCCTTCCTCCATGTTCAATTGGCGCATGGCGTCATCCAGCGATTCGCGCGTCACGTTGATCGCCTTGGACGCGCCCATTTTCACGGCCAACTCGAGCCGGTAGTCGTTGATGTCGGTGATGACGACGTGCCGCGCCCCGCAATGCCGCGCAATGGCTACGGCCATGATGCCGATCGGACCCGCGCCCGAGATGAGCACATCCTCGCCGACGACGCTGAACGCCAGCGCCGTGTGGGTGGCATTGCCGAACGGATCGAGAATCGAGGCGATCTCGTCGTCGATGGCGGCGGGCAGTTTGAAAACATTGCTCGCCGGAATGGCCAGGTATTCAGCGAACGCGCCGGGCCGGTTCACGCCCACGCTCACGGTATTGCGGCACAGATGGCGGCGGCCGGCCCGGCAGTTGCGGCAGTGCCCGCAGGTGATGTGGCCTTCGCCGGACACGCGGTCGCCGCTGCTGAAGCCGCGGACCTCGCTGCCCAGGTCGACGATTTCTCCGGAATATTCGTGACCGACGGCCATGGGCACGGGCACGCTTTTCTGCGCCCAGGCATCCCAGTTGAAAATATGCATGTCGGTGCCGCAAATCGCGGAGCGATGCACCTTGATGAGCACATCGTTGTGGCCCATCGAGGGTTCGGGCACATCCTGCAGCCAGATGCCGGGTTCCGCGCGTGCCTTGACCAATGCTTTCATGTTTTTGCCCCGTGAATGACGCCCAGTTCCCGCCCCGCTGCGCTGAACGCCTGGATAACCTGATCGAGTTGGCCGGTGGAATGCGCGGCACTCATCTGGGTGCGGATGCGCGCTTTACCATGCGGCACCACCGGGAAGGCGAACGCCACGACGTAAACGCCCTGAGCCTGCATGCGCTGCGCGAGCCGCACCGCCAAGGGTGCGTCACCCAGCATGATGGGGATGATGGGGTGTTCGCCCGCAAGCAGATCGAAGCCCAGGGCCTGCATGTGCTCGCGGAAATAACGCGCATTCGCGTGCAGCCGTCCGCGCAGGTCGTCAGAGCTTTCGAGCAGGTCGAGCACCCGCAGGGTGGCCGCGGCCACCGGCGGCGCGATGCTGTTGGAAAATAGATAAGGGCGCGATCGTTGGCGCAGCCACGCGACGATTTCCTTGCGCGCGGCGACGTAACCGCCGCTGGCGCCGCCCAATGCCTTGCCGAGAGTGCCGGTGAGAATGTCGATCCGGCCGATGACGTCGCGCAGTTCATGCGTGCCGCGCCCGCGCGCGCCGATGAAGCCGGTGGCATGCGAATCATCCACCATGACCAGCGCGCCGTAGCGATCGGCCAAATCGCAGATCTCCTTCAGGCGCGCGATCGAGCCGTCCATGGAAAATACGCCGTCGGTTGCGATCAGCCGCAGACGCATGTCCTTGCTGTCCTTCAAGGCTTGCTCGAGCTCGTTCAAATCGTTGTTGGCGTAGCGCAGCCGCCGCGCCTTGCACAGCCGGATGCCGTCGATGATGCTGGCGTGGTTCAAGGCGTCGCTGATCACGGCATCTTGTTCGTCGAGCAGCGTCTCGAACAAACCGCCGTTCGCGTCGAAGCAGGAGGAATACAAAATCGTATCTTCCATGGACAGATAGGCGCTCAGGCGCTGCTCCAGTTCGCGATGCACGCTTTGCGTGCCGCAGATGAAGCGTACCGAGGCGACGCCATAGCCGTAGCGGTCGAGCGCCGCGTGCGCGGCCTCGATCACGGCCGGATGGTTCGCCAACCCCAGGTAATTGTTGGCGCAGAGATTGATCATTTCGCGTCCGTCGGCGAGCTTCACCACCGCGCCCTGCGCCGAGTCGATGATGCGTTCGTGTTTCGCAAGTCCGGCGGAATCGAGCGCCTCGGTATCGCGCTGCAGCCGCTGTCGATACTCCTGCAGCACGGGATTCGTCAAAGCGCGGGTGGAGCTTGGCACGCGGTTATTATAGCGAACGCGCGCGCCGCTTTGGGTATCCTTGCGCTTAAGTAAGTTATGGCAACCGATGAAAAAATCGCCGATTATCGGCTGGACAAGTGGCTGTGGCATGCGCGCTTTTACAAGACGCGCAGCCTCGCGACGGCGGCCATCAACGGCGGCAAAGTGCATTTGAACGCCGAGCGCGTCAAGCCGGCGCATCGCGTCGGCGTCGGTGACCGCCTGAGCCTGTCACTGCAGGGGATCGTGGCTGAGTTCGAAGTCCTGCGTCTGCCACCGCGGCGCGGCCCGGCCGCCGAGGCGCAAACCTGCTATGCGGAAACGCCCGCGAGCACCCAGCGCCGCGCGCACTTGCGCGAGCAACT
>DATCDX010000148.1:0-7710 GCA_036510475.1 Steroidobacteraceae bacterium | reverse complement strand
CGCGCAGCACCCGAATCCAATCGTCTGTATTCAGTTCGGCGGCGATACTCGCGTAGTTCGTCGGGTTATAGCAGAAGGCGCAGTGCAGCGGGCAGCGATGGGTCAGCTCCAACAGCAGCCAGAGCGGTGGTCCGGGCTTGTTGGGCGCCGCACTCACGGGCGAATCTGCAGCCATTGCTTCTCCAATGCCATGGTGACGAAGCGGACGACATCCCCGCGCAGCGCGGTTGCCGCAAATGCGCGCTCGAGATCCGCCGTGATGTCGGCGATCGTGGTATCACCGTCGCAGCGCTTCAATATCTCCCCTGCAGTGGTATTGAGCTTGACCATTCCTTCGGGATAGAGCAGCACGTAGGCGCTTTGCGCGGCCTCCCACTGCAACCGGAAAGCGCGACCGACAACGGGCCGCGACACGTCACTGATGGCCATCTGATTCATAGGGGAACCTTGTAACGCACGGCCATGGCATCGCTCATCTGCCACAGCACGTCCAATTTGAATTTTAAGATATCCCGCGCGCGCTCCTGCAAGATGCGCGTGTCGAAATGATCCAGGGTGAATGCCAGACCGAACGCCACATCGCGGCGCGCCAGACTCACGCGGCTCTGGAAGTAGTGCAATCCGGCGGGATCGATCCAAGGATAGTGCTGCGGCCAGTTGGCCAGGCGTTGCTGGTGGATTTCGGGCGCGAACAATTCAGTCAGCGAGGAGCAGACCGCCTCCGGCCACGGCGCGCGGCGCGCAAAATTGATGTAGGCATCCACGGCGAAACGCACGCCGGGAAGGACTTCATCGAGGCTCTCAGTCGCCTCGCGCGACAATCCCACCGCCTCCGCCAGCCTCAGCCAAGACTCGATGCCGCCGGGGTCATCGCCGTAACCGTCGTGGTCGAGGATGCGCTGCACCCAGGCTCGGCGCACGGCGCGATCCGGGCAATTGGCGAGGATCGCGGCATCCTTGATCGGGATGCTGATCTGGTAGTAGTAACGATTCGCAACCCAACCGCGAATTTGCGCGGGGCTGGCCGCACCGCAATTCATCAGCACACTGAAAGGGTGATGGATGTGGTAGGCGTGCCCTAAGGAGCGTAGCTCTGCCTCGAACTCCTCCCGGCTCCACGCGCTCACGGCACGATCTCCATGCCGTCGCACGCGACTTCGACCCCGCGGCGCGCAAGTTCGGCGGCCTCCGCCGAGCTCTCGTTCAAAATGGGATTGGTATTGTTGATATGGATCAATATTTTGCGCGTCGCGGATGGCAGCCGATCCAGCCACTCCAGGATGCCGCCGGGACCGCTCTGCGGCAGGTGGCCGATCTCGCGGGCGCGCTTCTGCGAAGCGCCCAGGCGCAGCATTTCATCGTCGGTCCAGAAGGTGCCGTCCACCAGCACGCACGCAGCGGATTGCATGGCCTGCCATACCGTCTCATCGACGGCACTTAGGCCCGGCGCATAGACGACGGTTTTTCCGCTGATTTCGTCCTCGATCACGAGCGCCAGATTGTCGCCGCTGACCGGCGCATCGCGATGCGGCGAATAGGGAGCGGGCTTGCTCGCGACCGGCAACGCACGCCAGCGCACGCCCGGCACGGCGTCGACGGTAAAGCCAGTACCGTGCAGATCGATGCGGCGCCGATCCACGCCGCAGTAGTAGTCCAGTACTTTAAGCACGGGATTGCCGCGGGTAAGATCGGCATAGGTGCTGTCGGTGCACCACAGCGGCCAGGGACGGACCGACTCGCGCAACATATAAAGCCCGGTGGTATGGTCGACTTGTCCGTCGACGAGAACGATCGCGGCGATGGCGCTATCCCGCAGCACCCGCTCGGGTTGCAGATCGGGATACTTCAGCAGCTGCGCGAGGATGTCCGGCGAGGCATTCACAAGCACCCATGAGGCGCCTGTAGCCGTGGCACCCGCGGTCACGGCGATGGAGGACTGAGTGCGCGCGCGGCCGCGCAACGTACCGGCGCGATACCCCTTACAGTTCGGGCAATTGCAATTCCACTGGGGAAAGCCGCCCCCGGCAGCCGATCCCAGGACCCGGATTTTCACCCTTGGAGTGGGCGCCGCCCGCAGCTGCGGGCGAACGCCCTCGCTTGGTCAGCGATTGGACACGTACATCGTGATTTCCATACCAAACCGCAAATCGACGGCTTGCGGGGTTTCCCACTTCATGATGAATCTCCTGTTTTGGCTACGCCCCGATAGTCCTACCGGAGTCCCATCCGTCGAATCAGCCCCATCATGAAACTAGGCTCATGATTTTCATGAAGCGGTATCGCCGCAGCCAAACGCGGCCCTGCTACCATGCAGCGAATGAGACTTAGGACGCGCTTGAATCTCGTGGTTGCGGCCTTGAGCGCCGCCTTCGTGATCGTCATGATCGTTGGCGAGATTCAGAGCACGCGTAGCTCCGTTCGCGAGGAAATCGAAGCGGCAAACCGGGTGGCGTCGCAATTTCTGGGCCGCCTCGCCACGATTTACTCCAACTTCGGGGGGCCGGACATCGTGCTGCGATTCTTGCAGCAGTTGGGCCGGGTCCGCGCCAACGAAGTTTATTTGCTGTCCCCCGCAGGGGAGGTGCTGTACCACTCGCCGCCGCCGACCTACAAGGCCGGTCGCGCGGCGCCGGCCTGGTTTGCGCACCTACTGACGCCGCAATCGGCCAAACTTACATTTCCGCTGCGCGGCGGCGTACGGTTGGTGGTCGAGGCTCAGCCCTCGCGGGCGCTGCTCGATGCGTGGGATGAAGTCGTGAAGCTCTCCTCCCTCGGCGTCATCATGCTGCTGGTGGTGAATGGAGTCGCCTTCTGGTTGGTGGAACGTACGCTCAAACCGTTTCCGATCATTGCGGACGGTCTGGAGCGGATCGAGCAAGGCGACCTAGCCTTCCGGCTGCCGCCTCTTGCGGGATTCGAAGCCCACGCCATCGGCGCGGCATTCAATCGCATGGCGCAGGCCGTCGAGGACAAGGTTCTGGCCGAGCGCAAGGCCCGTGACGCCGAGACCCGTCTCGAAGAGCGGCGTGAAATGGCGTCACTGGCCGATCAGCGGGTCGAGGAAGAACGGCGGCTGATCGCACACGAACTGCACGATGAATTCGGTCAGTCGGTCACCGCAATCCGCAGCCTCGCGCTCGCCATTGCGACCCAAGGAGGCGTGCGTGATCCGGAAATGGGCAAGGTGGCGCGGCTGATTTCCGAGGAGGCGGCGCGCCTGTACGACTCGATGCATGGCCTGATTCCGCGGCTCACGCCCCTGTCGCTGGACACGCTCGGACTTGCCGCAACGCTCGACAGCTTGGTGCGCGACTGGCAGCGCCGCGACCCGTCCATCGTCCTCACCCTGCATCAGCAGCTCTCGGTGGACTTGGGTCCGAGCGTCACGCTTGCCATCTATAGAGTGGTACAGGAGGGCTTGATCAATGCTCTGCGGCATGCGCAGGCATCGACAGTGGACATCCTCGTGCAAACCGATGCGCGGCGGATCGTTGCGATGGTGACCGACGACGGCATTGGCCTGCCCACGGTATGGGAGCGTCCCGGCCATTATGGATTGCGCGGACTTGCCGACCGGGTACACCAATTGGGCGGTACCTTCAGCATCGCCAATCAAGGGGATCGCGGCGTGCGTCTGGTAGCCGACATTCCGTTGGAGGCGGCAACGTGATCCGCGTTCTGTTGGTCGACGATCACGCCGTGGTGCGCATGGGATTTCGCCTGCTGCTGCAATCGATGGCGGATCTGTCGGTGGTCGGGGAAGCGGAGTCCGGCGAGGCGGCATGTCGGTTGTATTTTGAGCTTAACCCCGATGTCGTGGTGATGGATCTCGCCATGCCGGGCATGGGCGGTCTGGAAGCGTTGCGCCGGATTCGCGCCCGGCAGCCGCAGGCGCAGATCTTGACCCTATCGGCGCACGATGAGCCCATGCACGCGCGGCGCGCGCTGCAGGAAGGCGCCTTGGGCTTTCTGTCGAAGCGCAGCGCGCCCGAAGCGCTGCTCGAAGCCGTCACGGTGGTCGCAGCCGGCCGGCGCTACCTGGATCCCGCTCTCGCCCAGAAGCTCGCGCTGGAGGAATTCGACGGCGGCGCCAAATCGCCGGTCGAGCGTCTATCGGAACGGGAATTCGCAGTCTTCGTCCGCCTTGCCGGCGGCGCCACAGTGCAGGGGATCGCCCAGGACCTAAACCTGTCGGCCTCGACCATCGGCACGCATTTGTACAATATCAAGCAGAAACTCGACGTCGTGAATCAGTCTGAGCTGACGCTGATTGCGATTCGCCACGGCCTCATCGAGGCCTGAGCACAGCGCGGCCCCCGCAGCCGCCCCTTAACGGCGCGCCCGCCCTTCACAGCGGGGCTGTTTGCCGCTCGATCCACAACTCGAAAGATTTGAGAAATTTCTCGCAGAACTCCTGAGTGGCAGGATTCGTGAAATGCCCGGCGGCATCCAGCAGTTTGTCGGCGCCTCCGATATAGGCCTCAGGCTGTTGCATGGTCGGCATGCCCAAGAACACCAGTGATTGGCGAAGGTGATGATTGGCGCCGAACGCCCCCATCGCTCCGGGAGAAACGCTGAGCACCGCGGCCGGCTTCCCCGACCATACGCTGCTGCCGTAGGGACGCGAACCCACATCGATCGCGTTCTTGAGAACTCCCGGCACGGAGCGATTGTACTCGGGGGTGGCAAACAGCACGGCATCGGCCCGCTTCACCCGCGCCCGGAAACTGACCGTGGCGGCAGTGGGGGACGCTTCGTTGTCTTGGTTGTACAGCGGCAGGTCGCCGATCCCGACGATTTCAATTTTCAAGCGTGGCGGCGCAACCGCTCCGAATGCCTCGACCAGTCGCCGCGTGAAGGAATCGCGCCGCAGACTGCCGACGACCGCCACCACATCGAAAGTTTTATCCATGTTCACCTTCATATCTCCGTTAGACACCGGCCGCCGCTGCCAAAAGTCACCATCACCGCGCCCGCCTCGAGCCGTGCCCGTGCCCGCGCCCCTGAAGAAACTGTAGTATGCACGCCCGTCGAATAAACTATTTGCCCTTCGGGCAAAACGGCCGTCTCCACCGAGTCCGCACCGAAGTGCGCGACGAGCCGCCAATAGCCGC
The DNA here is from genome assembly GCA_036510475.1 of Steroidobacteraceae bacterium. Classification (GTDB taxonomy): domain Bacteria; phylum Pseudomonadota; class Gammaproteobacteria; order Steroidobacterales; family Steroidobacteraceae; genus Bog-1198. Next base: position 2,596 of record DATCDX010000148.1, on the reverse strand, counting down.
CGTCCGCCAGGCGCCATTCGAGCCGCAATAGCGGCCCGTCCACTTGGTAGCGCCCGCCGCCGCTTTGGGCCAGATGTGGCGCCAGGTGCCGCCGGCGCAGCCCGAGCAGATGTCGCACGAGGTCCAGCCGCTCGCGGTGCGGCGGCCGTTCACGCTCCTGCCAGCGCAGCTTGCATGCCTCGAAGGTGGCCGGCGCGTTGGGATCCGGAATTCGCGCAATAGCTGCCTCGTCCGCGAACGCGGCGAAATGCTTGAATTCTTGACGCCGTCCGTTCGCTACGGACTGCGCCAGCTCAGGCCCGAAATCGCAAAAAAACAGGAAAGGTGTGGATGCCGCAAATTCTTCGCCCATGAACAGCATCGGCACTTCCGGCGTCAGCAACAGGCAGGCGTACGCCGCGGCAAGCAGCGGTGCCGCGGCGAAGGTGTGGATCCGATCACCGAAGGCGCGGTTGCCGATCATGTCGTGGTTTTGCAAAAACCCGATGAAGGCCCCGGGCGGCAGATCGCGGCTGGGCTCGCCGCGCGGGCCGCCGCGGAACGCCGAGTACTCCCCCTGATAGGCAAAACCTTCGGCGAGCGACCGGCCCAGATGAACCAAGGGTTCCGCGGCGTAGTCCGCGTAGTAACCGTCGGTGTCGTGGCTCGTCAGTACGTGCAATGCATGATGTACGTCATCGTCCCATTGCGCCGTGGCGTAGCTCGGCTCTCCGCCCGCACTGCGTGCGAGATAACGCGCCTGGTTAGCGTTGTTCTCCAGCACCAGATGCACCGGGCGATCAGCGCCCGGACCCTCGTGCAGCGCGCGGGCGATTTCGCAAACGATATCGGGTGTGGAGTCATCCTTCATCGCGTGGACGGCATCCAGCCGCAATCCGTCGAAGCGATACTCCTCGACCCAGAACAAGGCGTTGTTCACGAAATAGTCGCGTACCGTGCGATTCATGTCGCCATCAAAATTGATCGCCGCGCCCCACGGAGTGCGATGCGCGGGGTTGAAGAATTGCGGGCAATAGGCGTGCAGATAGTTCCCTTCGGGACCGAAATGGTTGTAGACCACGTCGAGCAGCACCGCGAGCCCCAGCGAGTGCGCGGCATCGATCAGCGCCTTCAATTCATCCGGAGTGCCATAACAATCCGCGGGTGCGAACGGCAGTACGCCGTCATAGCCCCAGTTGCGGCGCCCTGGGAAAGCCGACAACGGCATAATCTGCAGCACCGTGATCCCCAGCTCCTTAAGATCGGGCAGCCGCTGTCGAGCTGCGGCGAATGTGCCTGCCGCGGTGAAGCAGCCGATGTGCAGCTCATACACCACCGAGTCCGCCCACGGACGGCCGCGCCAGTCGCCGTGATTCCACTCATAGGCATGCGGATCGACGACGGCGCTGGCGCCGTGCACGCCTCCAGGGTTGCTGCGCGAGGCGGGATCCGGCACGGCCAATTCCCCTGCATCAGCGCCTCGCACCACGAAACGATAACGCGTTCCGGCAGCCGCGTCGTGCAGCACGAGTTCATGCCAGCCATCGCCGACGGCGTGCATGCCGTGGCGCTCACCGCGTGAGCGTTCCCCGTCGCGTGCGCCTTCCCCGAGCTCCAGCTGTACGTGCGCGCTGGAGGGTGCCCATAAACGAAAGCGAGTGCCCCTCTCCGGCAGCAGCGTCGCACCGAAGGGCATGGCATGCGCGAAACGCCGGGTCACAGGTCGTCGTCTTTTCGGTGCTGCGGCCACCAGCGCTCCAGCAGAGCCGCCGCCCAATCCTTGCCGCCGAGTCCGAATGCCAACGCCAATGCCAGCACGATGCCGCCTAGAATGATCAGAAACGTTCTTTGCGCAATGTCGCCGCCGACCTCCACCTGACTCAAGGCGATCATGACGACGAAGGTCATGATGATGTAGCGCGCGATCCTGCCCAGCATGTCGGCGTCCGGAATCCGCGCGTCCACGCAATAGGTATGCACGGCGCTGCCGACGAAACGCGCGCAGTAGGAACCGAAGATCACGACCAGCATCGCCACCAGCAACTTGGGCGCATACAGCACGGTCTTGCCGAGCAAATCAGTGACATAGGTGAGACCAAGACCGTTGAAGGCGATGATGAGCGCCGCCAGAATCACCAGCCAATAGGCGAACAGGCTAAACAGCGTGGTGGTGTCGCCGCGCATGCCCGCCTGCCGCAGAAAATTATCCGTGCCGGCGCGTTCGGTCAGCACGTTGAAATTGGCGGCGCGCAGGGCCTTCTCGACGGCGAAGCGTATTGCCTTGGCGAACAGCCAGCCGATCACCATCACGAACACCGCCAACAGCAGCCGCGGCAGGAAAGCGGCGATCTGGTGCAGAAACTCGTGCGTGGTTTCCAACAATATATTAATGCTTTGCATGACATCCTCCGAGTTCGCGACGCTGCGCCCGACGAGCAATCATTGCGCGGCGCCCCAGTCGAGGATGCCTTGCAATGGAATGCCGGCCCAGCCCGGGCGGTTGCCGAGTTCGTAGCGCAATTCGTACAGAGCTTTTTCCAGTTCAAACAGACCAAGAAGCCCACTGCCCGGCAGCAGCGACCCATACAGCTTCGCATCGCGCGCAGCCGCATCGTAC
>DATCDX010000147.1:0-2908 GCA_036510475.1 Steroidobacteraceae bacterium | reverse complement strand
TTTTCGCGCAGGGCGACCGGCGCGGTCTTGTGATTGAGGCCGAGGATGTTGAATGCCATGGAAACGCTTTATAGTGCGGCCGTGTTCTCGATTTCACTCTTCGCAAGGGCTTCGTTGGGACTTGGCGCGCTCGCCTGCGCGGGCTGCGCCGGTACTCGTGCCAAGTCCAATGACGCACCTGCACCGCAAGTATTTTATACTGTCACGGCCGAGATAGCCCTCGCACGCCACGAGCCCCGTGTCGCGGCATTGCAGTACGCCGCTGCTGCGGCTACCGAGACGGACGCAGGATTAATGAAACGCGCGGCCCAAGTGGCGGCGGACGCCTTGCAACCCACCGTGGCAGCGACGGTCGCGGCGCGCTGGATCAGCCTTGACCCCGGCTCCTTGGATGCACAGCGCGCCGCTGCCAGAGCTGCCTTGGCGCTGCACAGGATTGGCGATGCCAGCGCTCATTATCGGGTGGTGCTGACCGCCTCGCCCGCCGGCACCGACACGGAATTCGCCAACCTGGAAACGGAGCTTAACGCCACCGACAACATCTTCGGTGCGCGCCAGGTGGCGGATCGGTTGGCTTCGTCCTTCCCGGCGTCGAAAGCGGCTCTGAGGCTGCAAGGCGCTACGGCCCTGCGCGCGGACGATCCCGCCGCAGCGGTACGGAGTCTTACGGCAGCGCTGGCGATGCCGGATGCGAGCGGGAAGGAGTGTGCGGACACGAAGGAGGGCGCGCGTACGAACGGCGCGGATGGCACGGATGTCGCGGGTGGCAAGGATGGCAAGGATGGCAAGGGTGACTCGGATGCCGCGCAACAAGAGTTGGCGCAGACACTGCTGCGCGCACGAGTCCTGGCCGGTGACATTGATGGGCCGCTGGCGCAGGCACAGGCCACTGTCGAGCGCACGGATACTGCCGCCAATCGTCTCGACTATGCACTGTTGTTGATGACCGCCCAGCGCAATGCGGCGGCGACGGCGCAATTGGAAATCCTGGCTCGCCAGCCGGAGCCTCGTGCCGTGGCGCTGCGCTTGCTGGGACTCATCGAGTTTCAGGACGGCCATTTCGATACCGCGGCGCGGCGCTTCACGGAGTTGTTGACCACAGGTAAGTACCTGGACGATGCGTTCTATTACTTGGCGCTGATCGCCGATCGCCACGACGATTCGGAACGCGCGCTGCGCCTGTATGCACAGGTGCAAAACGGTGAGTATGTGGTGCCGGCGCTGCTGCGGGCCAGCGTGATACTGCATACGCACGGAGGCACGGCCGCGGCCGATGAGTTGCTCGATCGGCTGGTCGAGGACGAACCGCAGCGCGCGCCCGAAATACTCAATGCGCGTGCGCGGATGTACGCCGATTCGGGCGACGCGCCCAGGGCGCTCGCCGTGCTGAAGCGCGGCATCGCGGAATATCCCGATAGTGTGGATCTGCGCTATGGACTGGCGTCGACCTACGACGATGAGGGACAGGTCGGCGCCGCGCTGCGCGAATTGACCGCCCTGGTCAAGGCGCGGCCGGATGATCCGGCAGCCTTGAATGCGCTGGGCTACACCCTGGCCGATCACGGCCGGGAACTCACGCGGGCACGCAAGCTCATCGGGCGGGCCTACGCCGCTGCACCGAAAAATGCAGCGTTTCTCGACAGCTTGGGTTGGGTTCTGTTTCGCCAGGGCCACGGTGCCGAGGCGCTGCCGTATTTGACGGCTGCGTACGCCGACGATCGCGGTGGGGACATCGCGGCGCATCTGGGCGAGGTATTGTGGCGGCTCGGCAAAACCGCTGATGCCGAACGCATTTGGAGTGAAGCCGGCGTGCTTGATGCCGATAACCGGCTGCTCAAGGCGACGCGGCAACGATTGCATGCGACGCCGCAAGCGGCGCGCATGACGCGGCAACCGGCGCCCGCAACGTGGCAAGCGGCGCCCACGATGCCGCAACCTGCGCCGCTGTGAATTAGCCGATGCGCCGCCTACTGCTGATTTTGTCGTGTTCGGCGGTGCTTGCAGCTTGCGTGACGACGCGTCCGCGGACGCTCGCTCCGGCGCCACCGGCGGCGGCGTGGGAGCAGCGGGTGAGCGACTTGCAGCGGCAGAGCGCCTGGCAGATGGACGGCCGCGCGGCCGTCGCTTTGGGCAAGCAGGGTTGGCAGGCGACTTTGACTTGGCGGCAGCGCGGCGATTCGTCCGAAGTGCATCTCGCGGGTCCGTTCGGTGTCGGTGCGCTGGTGTTGAAGCGAACCAGCGAGGGTCTTTCTCTGAACGGCGCGCCGCCGAGCGATGCGGTGTTGTCGCAATTGCAGGCAAAATTGGGCTTCGAACTGCCGCTGGATAATTTGCGTTACTGGTTGCTGGGAGTTCCCGATCCGGGAGCGCCTTTCGAACTGACGCGCAACGATCAAGACCGCGCACTGCAATTGACTCAAGCCGGTTGGAGCATCGACTACGATCGCTACATGCCGGTCGAGGGAGATGTGTTGCCCTCGCGTCTGGTCATGACCCGCGAAGGTGCGCGGGTGCGAATCGTCGTCGATCACTGGCAGTGGCTGCGATGACGGCCGCGCCTGACTCAAAGACGTGGCCGGCACCGGCGAAGCTGAATTTGTTCTTACATATTTTGGGGCGGCGGCCGGACGGGTATCACGAGCTGCAGACCTGTTTTCAGTTTGTCGACCTGTGCGATGACATCACGATTCAGGTGCGCGCGGACGGTGCGATTCGCCGCGTCACCGCAGTGCCGGGTGTTGCCGAGGATGATGATCTTTGCGTGCGTGCCGCCAAAGCGCTGCGCGCTGCGTCCGGCTGCCCATTGGGCGCGAACATCGGTGTGCTCAAGCGAATACCCATGGGCGGTGGTCTGGGCGGCGGAAGTTCGGATGCGGCGACGTGTTTGACGGCGCTCAATGCGATGTGG
>DATCDX010000146.1:0-5066 GCA_036510475.1 Steroidobacteraceae bacterium | reverse complement strand
TCTCTTAGGCGGACGTGACGTCGCTGGCGCGATGGCCAAATGGCGCCGATGCCTCCATTGCGTTCATGCCCGCGCGAGTACTGATGCAAGACTTCACGGGAGTTCCCGCGGTTGTGGACCTTGCGGCATTAAGAAGCGCCGTGGCGCGGTCGGGCTTGGATCCGCAACGCGTCAATCCCTTCATCCCGGTCGATCTGGTCATCGATCACTCCGTGCAGGTCGACCGCTTCGGCAACTCGGAAGCGTACGGCGCGAATTTGGAATGGGAATACCGCCGCAATCGCGAGCGCTACGCGCTGCTGAACTGGGCGCAGCAGGCATTCGAGGGTTTTCGCGTCGTTCCGCCCGGCATGGGCATCTGTCATCAGGTGAATCTCGAGCATCTGGGCCAGGTCGTGTCATCACGGGACGGGTGGTTGTTTCCCGACACGCTGGTGGGCACCGACTCGCACACGCCGATGATCAACGGCCTCGGCGTGCTGGGATGGGGCGTGGGCGGCATCGAGGCGGAAGCCGCGATGCTGGGTCAGCCGATGTTTTTACCCAAACTCGTGGTGCTGGGCGTGCGCACTCGCGGGGCGCTGCCGATCGGCACCACCGCCACCGATCTCGTCCTGACTATGACGCAAATGCTTAGAGCTCATGGCGTGGTGGGAAAGTTCGTCGAATTCTTCGGCCCGGGATTGAGCGCTCTGACCATCGCAGACCGGGCCACGCTAGCGAACATGTCACCGGAGTTCGGCGCCACCTCCACTTTCTTCCCGGTCGATGCGAATACGTTGAATTATCTGCGGCTGACCGGCCGGGGCGCGCTCATCGATCGGGTCGAACGATATACGCGGGCGCAGGGTTTGTTCAGAACCGACGCGGACCCCGAGCCTAAGTTCGACGAAGTACTCGACCTGGACCTCGGTAAGATCGAACCCAGCCTCGCGGGACCGAAGCGTCCGCAGGACCGAGTTTCCTTGGCCGGAGTCTCGAAGTCCTTCAAGAGGGCTTTCGATGGAGTTGCTTTGGGGGTGGAAAGCAAGGCCCTCGCCCGGCTCGTCGGCGAGGGCGGCAATCCCGCGGGTGAGATTCTCGAATCCCCGCCGGAGCACTTGGGTCAGCCCCGGTCGGCCGGCTCCGTGACCCACGGATCGGTCGTGATCGCGGCCATCACCAGCTGCACCAATACGTCCAACCCTTCCGTGATGATCGCCGCCGGATTGCTGGCGCGCAAGGCCGTCGAGGCCGGCCTTGAGTGCAAGCCGTGGGTGAAAACTTCGTTGGCGCCGGGTTCGCGCGTCGTGACGCGATATCTCGACAAAGCCGGCCTGACGCCGTACCTGGAGAAGTTGGGCTTCAACCTGGTGGGTTATGGGTGCACCACCTGTATTGGAAACTCCGGCCCCCTGCCCGCCGAAGTCGCGGAGGTCGTGACGCGCAGAGATCTGGCCGTCGCCGCCGTTCTGTCGGGAAATCGAAATTTCGAGGGGCGTATCCATGCGCAAGTGAAGGCGAGTTATCTCGCATCGCCGCCGCTGTGTGTCGCCTACGCTCTGGCCGGAACGGTGATGTGCGACTTGAACGTGGTCCCGCTCGGGAACGGCGCGGACGGCCGGCCCATCTACCTCAAGGACATCTGGCCCACTGCCGAGGAAGTGCAATCGCTAGTCGCCTCCTCGGTGTCCTCCGATGAGTTCGACCTCGAATACGGCCGCATCTTCGCAGGCGATGCGAAGTGGAAGAGCATGCCGGCGCCCAGCGGCACATTGTTCGCATGGGATGAAGCATCGACGTACGTTCGCGAGCCTCCCTACTTCATCGAGTCCGGCGCATCTCACGACACCCCACCGGACATCGCCGCAGCGCGAGTGCTTGCCTTATTGGGCGACTCGATCACCACCGATCATATTTCCCCTGCGGGCAGCATCCCGGTCGATTCTCCGGCGGGAAAATATCTCCTGGAGCACGCCGTGCCGCCGGCCGAGTTCAATAGTTTTGGTTCTCGGCGCGGGAATCACGAACTCATGATGCGCGGAACGTTCGGCAACATTCGCCTGCACAACCTGATGGCGCCCGATACGGAGGGTCCGTGGACTCGACATGTTCCGAGCGGCGACACGATGAGCATCTACGACGCGGCGCTGCGGTACCAGAAAGAGGCAACGCCGTTGGTCGTCATCGCCGGCAAAGAGTACGGTTCGGGCAGTTCGCGCGACTGGGCTGCAAAGGGCTCGGCATTGCTGGGCATCAAGGCGGTGATCGCAGAAACGTACGAACGCATCCACCGCAGCAACCTGGTCTGCATGGGCGTACTTCCCCTGCAATTCGCCGCAGGTGATTCGGCGCGGTCGTTGGGCCTTACCGGCTTCGAGACGATCGGCATTTCCGGCATCGGTGGCGGCATCACGCCGCGACAGCGCGCGCGCGTGTCGATCACGCGGCCGGACAACACTACCGTGGAGATCGACACGCTGGTGAGAATCGATGCGGCGGCCGAAGTGGAGTACTTCAGCAACGGCGGCATCCTGCAGATGGTTCTGCGGCAGCTGCTGCCGGCGTAAATGCCATTGAGATCGCCCGCTTTCGGGCGATCCGTTTTCCGGCAACAGGTCCGCCGCAAACGCTACTTCGGTTCGTCAGACAGTCACAGCCGCGATAGGCCCGCAGGAGAACGGCGACCGCTCTCTGCTGCCCCCGGAGTCGTTCGTGGCGCGCTGGCGCACGCGCTCGACACGCAGCCGGCGCATTCCTCCGGGCATCTGCCACTCCACGTCGTCCCCCTCCCGGAAGCCCAGCAGCGCCGTCCCCAGCGGCGCGAGCACCGAAATGCGCTTCGCCGTGACATCGGCCTCCAGCGGAAACACCAACGTGATATCGCTGCGCTTGCGCAGCAGCAGATCGAGGACGCAAACCCGGCTATTCATGGTAACGACATCGGCGGGAACGTCCTTTGCTCGTAGAATGACCGCCCGTTCCAGCTCAGATCGCAATTCCTGCAGATGCTCCTGATCGTGCAAAGACGCCTCGCTCTGCACGGCCAACAATCCACGCAATCTGCGCTCGTCCGACTCAGTCACTACGATGGGACGCTGTCGCATGTCTTACTTCTCCTATAGCTGATGATGACCTATTTAAAACCTCACGTCGCAGTAACGTTTTAACGCTCCCGGCCATTTAGAACAATACGAAATTTCAATGCGTACACTTCGGTTTTTTAAACACATCCGGGAATTCGCCGACAACCGCACGATTTGCCCGCAAAAGGCGCCATCGACAGCGGTCGCCGCGCTACTCGCGCAAGTTGACACCGCGGGGCGCCTTCACGCTACTATCAGCAGGCTCGTTACAGGCGATCGTCGCAGGAGTCCAAGCGGTGAGCTTAGGTTCATTCCATGCGGGTTGATTTGCGCCATTTTGCGTGGTGGCTCTGTGCCGGACTGCTGCTTTGCACCCCCGTGTCGGCCCAAAATACGCAAGCCACGGTGCCCGTCGAACGGTTCGCGACCCTGATTGAGCTGAACGGCGCAATCGGGCCCGCGATGGGCCGCTACGTCGTGAGTTCACTCGCCGAGGCGAATCGACGGCACAGCTCCGTCGTGGTGCTGCAGATCGACACGCCGGGCGGCCTCGATGCTTCAATGCGCGACATCATCAAGGCCATACTCGCCTCTCCCGTGCCCGTCGTCAGCTATGTTGCGCCGGGTGGCGCACGCGCCGCCAGCGCCGGAACATATATTCTTTACGCCAGCCATTTGGCCGCGATGGCGCCGGCCACGAATTTGGGCGCTGCGACGCCCATCTCCATCGGGGGAGAGTCAGGCAGCGAGCCTGTGGTGCCGCCGGGGAACCCGAAGGGCCAGAGCGGCGATAAGAAGCCGCCCGACCCAGCGCCGCTCCCCGGCAATGCCGGTGAACGCAAGGCCGTCAACGATGCGGTCGCCTACATACGCGCGCTGGCGCAACTACGGGGCCGGAACGCCGATTGGGCCGAGAGCGCGGTGCGGAGCGCCGCGAGCCTTTCCGCTGACGATGCACTGAAACAGCATGTGATTGACGTCATAGCGACAGATGTGCCGGATCTACTGCGCCAGATAAACGGCCGCAAGCTCAAAGTCGGCGCCGAGGAGTTGGTGCTCGACACTCAAGGTCTGGCGGTGCACCACGTCGTGCCTGATTGGCACACTCGTCTGCTGACCGTCGTGACCCATCCAACCATCGCCTACGGCCTGCTACTCATCGGCATCTACGGCTTGCTGCTGGAAGGTTACAACCCTGGAGCGGTCTTGCCGGGCGTCGTGGGTGCGCTCTCGCTGCTGCTGGCGCTATACGCCCTGCAACTCTTGGCCGTTAATTTCGCGGGTCTCGCCCTGATCGCTCTCGGCATTGGATTGATCATTGCCGAATTCTTCATGCCGGCCTTCGGCTCGCTCGGCGTCGGCGGTCTTGCGGCGTTCGTCATCGGATCGATCATCCTGTTCGACAGTTCCGTGCCGGGGCTGCGTGTGGCGCTCCCGGTGATTTCCGGCGTCGCAATCGCCGGTGGACTCATCGTCGTGGCCATCGCATGGCTCGCCGCCCGGGCGCAGCGCAGACCGGTGAGCACCGGTGTCCAGACCATGCTCGGTGCGTCTGTTGAAGCGGTCGATGATTTTAATACCCAGGGTGTGGTGCGCTACGGCGGCGAATTATGGAACGCCCGTAGTACCAGCCCCATGCACGCCGGGCAACGAGCCATTGTCGTCAAAGTCTCCGGGCTTACACTCAATGTCGAACCGCAATCGAATCCGCAGGAGTAGTTCATGAGTATTTCGTTAGTGGTCATTGTCGCAATAGTGTTGTTACTGATAGCGAGCTCGATTCGCATTCTCAAGGAATACGAACGTGGGGTCATGTTCACGCTCGGACGATTCACGGGAGTCAAAGGTCCGGGCGTACGGCTGGTGCTGCCGATCATTCAGCACATGAAGACGCTCGATTTACGCACCATCGTACTGAATGTACCGAAGCAGGACGTGATCTCCCGCGACAACGTTTCGGTGAAGGTGAGCGCGGTGGTATATTTTCGCATCGTCGACCCC
>DATCDX010000145.1:0-3575 GCA_036510475.1 Steroidobacteraceae bacterium | reverse complement strand
ATACGCAGTGACCCAAGGCTGGGCGGCGGGATTGACCGTCATGTTGCGCCACGATCAGAGCCAGGCATTGACGCACCTCAGCGCCAGCCAGCGGGCGACACAGGGCGTTTTCGATTATCTGACCTGCGAGGTATTCGATCGCTTGCAGGAGCCAATCAAGGATTTTTTGCTCAAGACCGCCTGCCTCGAACACATCGCCGTGCCGGTTGCGCAGCAACTAACGGGAAATCCCGATGCCCGTGAAATTCTCGATCGACTGGTGCGCGGCAACGCATTCACTCTGCAGCGGCCGGCTACCGCCACTTACTACTATCATCCGCTGTTCAGGCAGCTGCTTCGCGACCGCGCGACGGCCCGCTTCAGCGTCGCCGAGCAACGGGGCCTTCTAACCGCCGCAGCCCGCTGCCTCATTGAGAATCAAGGCTCGGAAACCGCGGTCACCCTGCTATTGGAGGCCGGCAGCTGGCAGGAGGCCACCAATTTGCTGTTGCAGTTGGCACCCCTCCTGGTGCAACAGGGCCGATTCAAGACTCTCGCGGATTGGATTGAAGCTATACCGGCGTCGCTGCGGACGAATTGCGCGTGGCTCAGCTTCTGGCACGGTACCGCTCAGTTCGCCATCGCTCTTGCCGAAGCGCGGCCGACCTTGGAGCACGCCTACGCACTTTTCGTCACCGACGATGACCCGCTCGGACAGATGCTCAGCGCATCGGCCATCCTGCAGCATCATGGCTACAGCTACATGGACTTCACTCCCATGGTTCCCTGGATCGCCGTACTCGAAGCACTCCTCGGCAACGAGCCGCGGTTCCCTTCCCTCAGCGTGGAGCTGCAAATACTCGCGGGCTTTCTGAATGCGGCGGCACAGGTGCATCCGACGATTTCGCGCGTGACGGGGTGCGTAGCCCGGATGAATCAACTCGTTCGGACTGACGTCGATCCGCCCAGCCAGGCCACCGCGATCGCCGCACTGCTGCATTTCTACGGCATGTGCGGGAAAACGGCGGAATTTCGTGAGCTGGCGCCTCGCATCGCCGCCTTGATGGAGAGACCCGAATTCGGGCCGGCGGCGCGTATCACGATCTATTGGATACATGCCTACCACCTCCACTATTGCGGAGACTCGATACAAGCGCAGTCGCTATTGGACGAGGCCTTGACGCTCGCCCAGCATCACAAACTCGCGGCTTTCGAACTGCGTGTGCGCCTGTCGCGAATGCAATCCACGGATGATCCCGCTCATCTCGATGCGCTGCCGGCCGCGCTCGCGGTACTTGAGCCCGCGCTGGCCGCCGCGCCCCCCATGGTGCACGCGCATTCTCAATATCTGCGGGCTCTGCACGAATTGGCGAGAGGGGATCTGTCGCTTGCGCAGCAGTATGCCGATCAGGCCAATGGTGTTTTCCGCAGCGCGAATTGGATCATCGCGCTCGCGATGACGCTACTGCTCCTCGCGGAAATCAAATGCGAAAAAGGGCTCTATGGGGAAGCCACGGCATTGCTGTCGGATTGCCGGCGATGCATTGAGGGCCTCGATATTCCATTCTTCGAGTTCAACCAGCAACTGGTGGCCGCGGAGATTGCACGCCGCAGCGGCTCGCACCAGGAGTTTATCGATGCACTGAGGCGCGCATTCAGCCTCGGGCGCCAGCACGGTTATGCTAATTTGTTTTACGTACGCGCGCGCCTGTTGCCGCGCTTGCTCCCTCACGCCTTGCAACAGGATATCGAGGTCGAGTATTGCCGGTGGCTGGTCCGCAAGCGCGGTTTGCATCCGCCCATCCACGATGTCGCACACTGGCCGTGGCCGATCCGGATTCGCACTCTGGGTCAGTTTCAAGTGTTCTTGGACGAGAAACTCCTGGATCATTCAGGCAAGTCGCAACAGCGGCCCCTGGATCTGCTCAAGGGGATATTGGTGGGAAATAACGGCGTCGATGTCGGGCGGCTCATGGGGTGGCTGTGGCCGGACATTGACGGCGATTCGGCGCGCAATGCCTTCGATCTCGCACTGCATCGCTTGCGCAAGCTTCTACAGGGTCACAATGCGGTCATCTTAGCGCAGGGACGCCTACGTCTGGACCCGCAGCAGGTGTGGGTGGACGCTCATGCTCTCGATAAAATCGCACGCGGCGATGATCCTCTCGATGATCATACGCTCAGCGTGCAGCGCCTCCTCGATCTGTATCGGGGGCCCTTTCTGGTGGATGAAGAACATCCCTGGACGTTTGCCACGCGCGAGCGCTTGCGCAGTCAATTCATTCGCTTGGTGATCGAATGGGGCAGTTCCTTGCAGGCGCAGCATCACTGGGACTCGGCCGCGGAACTTTACCAACGAACCCTGGAGATCGAACCGCTGGCCGAGGACATTCATCGCGCCATGATCCGCTGCTTGATCGCCCAAGGACGGGATGCGGAAGCGTTGGCCGCATTTCAGCGCTGCAAGGAAGTACTGGCGCGTCTGTTGGGGGCCACCCCTTCACCTCTGACTCACGCCATCTTCGATCGATGACTCACGGCGCTGCGGCCAATAGCGCCGAACAGTCCGCATCCTTCGCAAGGCCGGGATCGACAAACGCCAGTACCGCCGCCAACGGCGTCAACACGACGCCGAGCGCCACGGCCGCGGCGGTTTGAGCGACGGAATGGCTCGCCTGAACGGCGATTGCAGGATGAGCCAGGGTACCGCGGACCAACACGGGCGCATGCCACCTGATTAGCCGGAAACTCTTCGGCCGGCCGCGAAACTCTAAATCGACGGCCTCAGTATCGAGATGAATCGCGCCGCTGCCGGTGATCAACACCGCGTCTGTGTCCAAAACCAAATGCTGTGCCGTAAGCGTCCCCTGATGCGCCTGAAAGCTCGCGATTCCGCAACGAACAGCCGTTTCTTTGCTGCTCTTGGCGATCAACAGCCCCAGTCCGCGCAGGTCGACTCCGGTCAGTTCCGCCAGTGAGGCACGGAGCGTGCCATGCGGCAGTACCGCCGTCACGGTGCCGTTCGCGGTGGCCGCGACTTGATGAATCGAGCTGCCGTGGCCATTGACGGCGACTCGCGCCCGCAGCAGGCCTTGGATCGGCGGCTTCCCCGCGCCCTTGCGCCCCAGCTGTCCCAGTTGCAGGTCCGTGAGCTTGAGATCGACATCCGCAACGGGAACATCCGTCGTCGCATCGAGCTTGATGTGAGCCCACAACTTGCCGCCGAGCACGTTGCCTACCAGCGGCGCCACCACCGCGATGCCGTGTTCAATGGTCATTTTGGCTGCGACGGCGTGCAACGACACCCGCCCCACCTCAACGCGCTCGGCGTGATAGCGCACCAGCGCATCGCTGTGTCGCACGCCACTCGGCTTCAACATCGCGTTGGACAGCAGCAGCGGCTTGTCGGTCGACTGGGCGGTCGGCTTCGCGGCTGGCTTGCCGGTGTCGGCGTCGCGGGAGAGGCCCGCGGCGCGTGCGCCAAGATCCGCCAAACGCAGGACGTGCGAGTTCAATTCGACATCCAGCGCCGGTCGACCGCTGGAGGTTTCCACCGACACCGTACCGCGCATATCCGTCTGCCCCGATGTGGCGCT
>DATCDX010000144.1:0-3762 GCA_036510475.1 Steroidobacteraceae bacterium | reverse complement strand
CAAACACCAAGAACGCCGAGCGCCAGCCGAACTGCGCCATCAGCAGACCGCCCGCGAAAGTCCCCACCGCCGGACCGAACTGGTACGCGAACGCCACGATGCCGTTGGCCGTGCCCAGACCCTTTACGGGTACGATCGCCGCCAGTATCTTCGATACGCAGGGGAATCCTGCACTCTCTCCCAACCCCAGCAACAACCGCAACATCAACAGCGTGGTGAACGTATGGGCCACGCCGACCAACATGGTCGCCACCGCCCACAGCGTCAGTCCCGCCGCCAGGATCTTGTGCGCGCCGAAACGCTCCGCCAGCCACCCCACCGGAATTTGCACGAACGCGTACGTCCAGAAGAACGCCGACATCAGCGCGCCGATCTGCGCATCGTTCAAATGCAGATCGCCCTGCATCAAGTGCGCCGCCGTCGGCAACGTGCCGCGATCGACGTAGTTGATGAACAGCACCGCCGCCAGTAAAAATACCACGGGGCTGCGGGCGGCCCGCTGCGGATCGGCCGCTAAGACGTTCGAATTCAGCTGGCGTAATCCGCGTGGCGGCGATCCAGCAAGCGCTTCAAGGCATCGAAGTGCAACTCGGCACGGTCACGGCCGCCCACGCTGCCGCCGCTGCTGAATTGCGCCACCGTCGCCTTCACCACCGCTTCCGGAATGACGCGCAACGCCCGTCCCGTCGACAGCGCCAACACCTGCGCCTTGGCAGCCCGCTCCAAGAAATACAGCCGCTCAAATGCCAACGGCAGCGAGTTGCCGACCACCAGCACGCCATGATTGCCCATCATCAACACCGACCTCTCGCCGAGCGCCTGCGCCAGACGCACCCCTTCAGACTCATCGAAGGCCAGGCCGTTGTAATTCGGGTCGTACGCCACATCGTCATAAAAGCCCAGCGCACTCTGCAGCGCCATCTCCAGGCGTGGATTCTCCAGCATGGTGAGCGCAGTCGCGTAAGTCATATGCGTGTGCAACACACAACGGCCCTGCGGCGACAACCGATGCACCGGCACGTGAATGTACAACGCAGTGTCCTCGACCGCGCCCACACCGCTCACCACCCGCCCGCTGAAATCGACCACCAAGAAATCACTCGCCCGCACTTCCGACCAATGCAGGCCGAACGGCACCAGGAAAAAACGATCCGAATAACCCGGCACCAACAACGTCAAATGATTGTCGATGCCCTCATTCAAACCGAAGTGATCCGCCAACCGATAGCACGCCGCCAGATCCACGCGCGCGCGCCGTTCGGCGTCGGCCGCCGTCTCGCCGGCTTTCGCCGCCGCAGCTACGGGCTTGAGACTCGCATTCATGACTCGAACCTCCCTACTGTAATAGTCGATCCAGCACCGGCAGCGGTACTTCGCCTTCCCGCAACGCGCGCTCGTGAAAATCCTTGAGACTGAACGCCGCCCCACGCCGCGATTGATAATGCGCGCGCACCGCGAGCCACCCCTTCAAGCCGGCGTAGTACGTCGGCAACTGACAGGACGACAGCTTCGCGCGCTGCAGCTTCTCGGTCGCTTCCTCCCGTTCCTGATAAGTCTGCTTGATCATCAGATCGAGCGCTTGGCTGTCCGTCATGCCCATGGTCTGCAGACGCACATCTAAAATCGTGTTGGCCAGTACCCGCAACAATTGCTTCTGCAAGGTCAGCTGGTACCCCGGGTTGTTACTCAGATAACCCTGATCCGCCATCAGCTGCTGGCTGTACACCGCCCACCCCTCGATGTACGGCCCGTTGCCGAAAATATTGCGCAGCAGCCGGCGCGATCGCGGTTGCACCTCGTTGGCATATTCCGCCTGCACATAGTGCCCCGGCATCGCCTCATGCACCGTCAGATGCTGCAGACCCGAGTCGTTGTACTCGCGCAGCTTCGAATCGATGCGCGCCTGCGGCCACGTCGTCGGAATCGGCGTCACCCAAAAATAAGCGCCCAACTGCGGCTCCATCGGCGGCGCCGGATCGAAGCCGCCGACACTATAAGTACCGCGCATGAACACCGGCGTCTCCACCACCTGTAAATTCCCCTGCGCCGGCAACGTCAACAAATCCTTCGCCTTGACGAACGCCGTCGCATCGCGCAACGACTGCTCGGCCACCGGGATGAACGTCGCCGGCGTCGCATGATGGCTCGCCACATCCGCCAACGCCTCCTCCACCGTCTTCGGCGCCGCCAACCGCGCGATCTCAGCCCGCGTCTTGACGAGGTCCGCCTCCGCTTCCGCCAACAACGCTTCGGGAGTCTTGCCGGTCGCCAGCACAAAGCGGAACTTTTTCGCGTATCTCTCCTTTCCCAACCGCCAATCGCTGGTCTTCTTCGCCAGGTCAGACTCCAGCCAGTGGCTGAAATCGCGCAGCGCAGCCACCGCCGTCGTCGCCGCCTGATCGTAACGAGCACGCTGATCGTGCGGGCAAGCGTCGCGCAAAGTGGTGTCGATCAGATCGACATTGCCCTGGTTCTCCTCACGCGCCACGCGATTCCAAATCTCAGGCGAATCCTGCAGGTTCATCTCAGCCTGACGGATCAGTTCCGGAATCTTCGTCAGACGGCTGATGATGTGATCGAAGCGCTCCGGCGCCGGCGCGTACTGCAACACATAGGACGTGTACAACGCATTGCCCACCAGCTCAACGTACGTCGTCGGGTTGTGCCGATAGCCCTGAATTTCATCGAGCTCGAGCCGCGTCACACCCACCGCGTCGCGCACGATATCCGCATCCGCGCGCTGCTCCGCATCCAGCGACGCCGTATTGAGCCGCGCCAACCGCCCGCCGATGTCATTCAACAAGTCACGCTGAGCCGCGATGCCCGCCGCACTGAAGTCATCCAGCTCATCATCCAGCGACACGCCATGATGGCGATGGTAACCAAAGCCCGTCGCACTCACCGGCGACAACGCCAAGGTGCCGAACACGAAGTCATCGACCAACCGCTCGAATTGCGCATCGGGCGCTGACGTCTTGCCGCTGCTCGTCGGCGCTCTGCTACCGCTCGCCGCTGTCTTGACGCTGCTCGCTGCTGCCTGCGCGCTGCTCACTCCCGCCTGCCCGTCCGATGCCGTTTCAACGCTCGTCGCCGCCCAAGCGCTCGCCGACACCACCCAGACGCTCGCGCCGCACAGCACACCCATGAGCAAACTCGCGCAGCTCAAACGCTTGATTTTTATCATGACCTATCTTCCGGCATTGTCCCGCGGTTCGTCCAGCGCGATCTCGCGGCTGCGCGCTGATGCACGTCGGTCCAATGCAAACGGCCCGAGGTCTAGCGAGTCTCGGCAGCGTACAGCTTCACCAACGCATACAAGAAATCCCGGCCATCGTACAGCGACCGCACTCGAATGCGCTCGTTCAATCCATGGATATTGCCGAGGTCCGGGTCCGATTGACTTCATTCGGCGCGACGCCGACGCGCCATCAAAATGTAAACCGGCGCGCAAGCGGCCAGCAGTAACCCGGCGATGAGTCCTGAGCGACGGTCCTGTGCTACTGCCGCGATCCCCAGGAGCAGGCAGCCGGCGAGCGCGATCACGGTGGTGACGGGAAAGCCCAGCGCCCGATATGGCCGTGGCGTCTCAGGCTCGCGCCTCCGCAGTACGAACAGCGCACTGTACGCCGACACATAGTTGAGCAGAAACAGCACGGCGGCGACAGCGATGATTTGCTCGAAGCTGCCGCTCATGATCAAACCCGCAGCGGCAATGCTGGTCACGCCGAGCGCCAGCCGCGGCGTGCCGCCGGCACTGACCTG
>DATCDX010000143.1:0-2670 GCA_036510475.1 Steroidobacteraceae bacterium | reverse complement strand
ATGGCAGCCGACCCAGCCGAACTACCTGCTGGATCTGCCCCCCACTTGGGAGGAATTCCGCGCCGGATTGAAGCGCAACATCCGCGAATCACTGCGCCACTGCTACAACTCCCTGAAGCGGGACGGCCACGCCTTCGAATTTCAGATAGCGACCCAACCGGCGCACGTGCGCAAGGCGCTCGACCGGTTTCTCGAACTGCACACCCTGCGCTCCCACCTCAGCCACACCATAGATCATCCCGATCGCTTCGCCAGCCAGGTATCGCAGCGCTTTCTATACGAGGTCTGCGAACGCATGGCGGCCAGCGGCACCGTGCGCGTGTTCCAGCTCAAGGTCGGCGCGCAGATCGTCGCCGCCCGCATTGGCTTCGTGGTTGGCGACAGCCTGTATCTGTACTACTCGGGCTTCGATCCGAACTGGTCGCGCTACAGCGTCATGACCACCACCGTGGCGGAAGCCATCAAATACGCCATCGCGCACCGCTTGAAGACCATCGACTTGTCGCCCGGAACCGATACCTCCAAGACTCGCTGGGGCCCGCGCGAAGTGCGCTACCAGACAGCCTACGTGCCCGCCGGCCGGCTGCGCTCACGATTGGCGCGCCGCGCCTACCTCAAAGCCAGGTCAGGGATTGGCGTATCGTCCAAGCTACTGCGCCGGCTGATCGCCGCGCGCCGCCAATGGAGCTGACGGCGTTCGCGCCGTCCGCGAGCCTAAGCGCCGCGCGTCAGGTAACACTCGCAAGCTGCACGTCGCTCTCCACCGGCAGGTCGCTCGCCGGCGGCGCATCGCTCGCGAGCCTCGCGTCGCGCGGCTCCAGCTCCGCCTCCAGCGCCTCTTCATCGGCTTCCGTCATCGCCTCAACCACCCGCCGGCCTTCGAGCCCCGCGAAGTCGAACAGCGCCGCGTCCGCCAGCTGCGAACCGGCGACGTTGCAGATGCCGGAGAAGATCGACTCGATGCGGCCGGGAAATTGCTGTTCCCATTCATGCAGCATTTTCTTCACCACCAAGCGCTGCATCTGGGTCTGCGAGCCGCACAGCGTGCAGGGAATGATGGGAAATTTAACGTGCGCCGCATAGCGCGCGATCAGCCGCTCAGGCACATAGGCCAAGGGCCTGATCACGATGTGCCGGCGATCATTGCTCAGCAGCTTGGGCGGCATCGCCTTCAGGCGGCCGCCGAAAAACAGGTTCAAGAATAGCGTCTCGACGATGTCGTCGCGATGATGCCCCAGCGCGATCTTGGTGATGCCGTTTGCGGCGGCATACCGATACAACGCCCCCCGGCGCAGCCGCGAACATAACCCGCACATCGTCTTGCCCGTAGGGATCACGCGCTTGACGACCGCATAGGTGTTCTGCTCGATGACGCGAAACCGCCCTCCCAAGTCGGTGAGGTATCGCGGCAGGACCTCAGCCGGAAAGCCCGGCTGCTTCTGGTCCAGATTGACCGCGGTGATCTCGAAGTTCACCGGCGCGCTGCGCTGCAAGCCCAACAGGATGTCGAGTAAGGTATACGAATCCTTGCCCCCGGACAGGCACACCATGACATGGTCGCCGTCCGCGATCATGCCAAAGTCAGCGATGGCCTTGCCCACCGCACCGCGCAGCTGCGCCTGCAGCTTCTTGAAGTTATTCGACGGCGGTTGCGGCGCGACGCTCATGCTCATGCCCCTTTGCCTTACGCCGCTTCCAGATACTTGGCTTCCAGATAGCGCAGGTAAGCGGCGGCCGTCAGGGGATGGCCCGTGGCCTGCTTGATGAGCGCCTGCACCGGTAGCCGTCCGCCCACGCCGTGCACATTATCGCGCAGCCAATCCATCACGCCGCCGAATTGCCCCGCGGCGATCTCCTCATCAAGCCCCGGCCGCGCCGCGCGCATGGCTTCATTGAGCTGGCCGGCGATCACGGCGCCCAGCACATACGACGGGAAGTACCCGAAATGTCCCACCGCCCAATGAATGTCCTGTAAACAACCTTCGACATCATTCGAGGGCCTGACGCCAAGGCGCTGTTCCAGGTTGGCGTTCCACGCCTCCGGCACATCGGCCACCGGCAGCGCGCCATCGAGGATCTTTTTCTCCAGTTCGTAGCGCAACATGATGTGCACCGGATACGTCAGCTCATCGGCGTCCATGCGGATGGTGCTGCGTCGTACTCGAATCAAGTGGCGATACAAATTCGCCTCACTCCACTCCGGCCCGGTGACCTGCAAGTATTTTTCCAGCAGCGGCCGCAAATATTTCACGAAGGAGCGGCTGCGGCACAGATTCATTTCAAACAACAAGGACTGGCTTTCCTCGAGCGCCAAGCCCCGGTCACGGCCCACCGGCTGATCGCGCCACTTCACCGGCAACCCCAGGTCATACATCGCGTGGCCCGTCTCGTGCACCGCGCCCAACAGCCCCGAGAACGGATCGCTTAAATCAAACCGCGTGGTCACCCGAATGTCGCCCGGCACTCCCTCCGTAAAGGGATGCTCGCTTTCATCCAGCCGGCCACGGTCGAACGGAAAGCCCAATGCCTTGAGCACATCGACGCACAACTGACGCTGCCGCGCCGCGGTGAACTTCCCCAGCAACGGCGCCGACGCGTGCGTGGCCTGCAGCTCGATGGCCTCGTTGATCAGACCCGGCAGCTTGCGCGACAGCGCCTTGAAGATGGTGT
>DATCDX010000142.1:0-3106 GCA_036510475.1 Steroidobacteraceae bacterium | reverse complement strand
GTGGCAGCGGATTTGGTCGCCGGCGTGCGTGCCGGAGGTGGAATTTGGACGTTACAGGACCTTGCGGCGTACCGGGTCATCGAGCGCAAGCCGATGGTGGGCCACTACCACGGCGCGCGCATCGTGTCGGCGTCCCCTCCGTCATCGGGTGGCGTCGCATTGCTGGATGCGCTCAATATTTTGTCGGGCTTCGATCTGCAGCGATACGATTCCGCCACACGCAAACATCTGGTGATCGAAGCCATGCGCCGTGCCTATCGGGATCGGGCGATCTATTTGGGAGACCCGGACTTCGTCAAAATGCCGCTGGCGCAACTGACCAGTCCTGACTATGCGGCGGGCCAGCGCAGCAGCATTCGCACCGACAAGGCCATGCCCTCCGACATGTTGCCGGGCATCGAGTCGCAGCCGGCCGGCATGCATACCACGCATTTCTCGATCCTGGATGCCGCCGGCAATCGAGTGGCCGCCACGATCTCGGTTAATCTGTTTTTCGGCACGGGCTACATGCCGCCGAAGACAGGCGTGCTGCTCAACAACACCATGGACGATTTTTCGACCAAGCCCGGTGTACCCAACGAATTCGGTCTGGTGGGCGCCGCCGCGAATGCGGTCGCAGCCAATAAGCGTCCCCTCTCCAGCATGACGCCGAGCTTCGTGGAAACGCCGAAGGGATTGATGATCGTGGGCACGCCCGGCGGCAGCTACATCATCAGCATGGTGTTGTTGGGTACGCTCAACTACCTGGATGGAATGAACGCGGCGCAGATCGTGCAAGCGCCGCGCTACCACCATCAATATCTACCGGATGTGGTCGACTATGAACCGGATGCGTTGACGGACGGGGAAATCACGGAGCTTCAAGCCATGGGCCATAAGCTCAAAGTGTCCGGACGCCGCTGGGGCAACATGCAGGTCATCACCTGGGATTTCGCCACCGGCAAGGTGGCTGCGGCGTCTGACCCGCGCGGCGAGGGCGAGGGCCTGGTTTACTAGCGGACGTGCCGCGGCTACGCCGACATTGGACACGGGATCGTCAATGTTGGCAGGTTGAGCACCAGTACGTGGATCGCTGGCCCTGCACCAGCAGCTTGATGGGAGACGCGCACACGCGACAGGCCACTCCCGCCCGTTCATAGACGAATAATTTTTGGCGAAAATATCCGGGCGCGCCGTCCGCATTGACGTAATCGCGCAGCGTAGTGCCGCCGATCTTGATCGCCTCGGACAACACGGCCTTGATGGCCTTCACCAGCGCGGCGGCTTCGGCACGATTGATGCGGCGAGCGCCGCGGCGCGGGGAAATGCCGGCACGAAACAGGGCTTCGCTGGCGTAGATGTTGCCGACACCGACCACGACTTGCGAATTCATGATGAACTGCTTGGTGACGACGGTGCGTTTGCGGGTCACCCGGTATAAGTAATCGGCGTCGAAAGCCTCGCTCAAGGGTTCCGGCGCCAGCTTGGCGAGTAGCGGGTGCAGCGCGGGATCCTTTGTCGTCCAATGCAGGCTGCCGAAGCGCCGTGGGTCGTGGTATCGCAACACCCGGCCGCTGTCCAAACGAATGTCCCAATGATCGTGCGTCTTCGGCGGGACCCGCGCTTGCAGTATGCGCAGGCTTCCCGACATGCCAAGGTGCAAGATCAGCGTGCCGGCATCAAAACCGATCAGAATATATTTCGCGCGTCGCTCGACACTGCGCACGGTCTGGCCGCGAATACAGGTTTCGAAGTCGGCCACGATGGGCCAGCGCAAGCGTCGCTCGCGCACGATGACCTCGACCACGCGCCGCTCGATGAGCGAGGGTGCGATGCCGCGCCGGGTGGTTTCTACTTCAGGCAACTCTGGGATGGGGTTACCCGCATGAGTTACGCCGAGTAATCGTATCGATCGCGACGCCGGCCGCCGGCGAATCGCACAGTGGGACTACTTGATCTTCGATTCTTTGTAGGCGACGTGCTTGCGCACCACCGGATCGAATTTCTTCGTCTCCAGCTTGTCCGGATGCAGGCGCTTGTTCTTCGTGGTCGTGTAGTAGTGCCCGGTGCCTGCGGAAGAGACCAACTTGATTTTATCGCGCATGAAATGCCTCTTAAACCTTGACGCCCTGGGCGCGCAAATCCGCCACCACCACGTCCACGCCGCGCTTCTCAATGGTGCGCAGGCCGCGAGTGCTTACACGCAGACTGACGTAGCGCTTTTCCGCTTCCAGCCAAAAGCGATGAGTATGCAAATTCGGCAAAAATCGACGCCGTTTGCGATTATTCGCGTGGGAAACCGTGTTACCCGATTTGGGGCCTTTGCCCGTGACTTGGCAGACTCGCGACATGGCGTAAACCTTTGGACTAACTTAGCAGAACAGCCGCGCTTTATACCAGGGTGCCGGAACCAGGGCAACCACGTCCGCACAGCGGACAAGGGACGTTGCCGCGGCAACGTCGAGGCGGCGGGATCGTACGCGTCGCGCGGCTGGATTGTGGCGCGTCGCGGCCGCACGGCCGCCAAGCCGCTCGATTAGACTGGCCTGTGGCGGGAGCCGTAAGGGAATTGAGCCGCCCTGTTGAGACAATCCATTGACCATCCTCCTCTGATGCGGCATCCAAGACTCGTTCTCACCACGACCATCCTGGCGTCGAGCCTGGCGTTCATCGACGGCTCGGTGGTTAATGTCGGCTTGCCGGCCATCCGCACCACCTTCCACGCGCGGCCGGAAGATCTGCAGTGGGTGATCAATGCCTATCTTCTGCCCCTGAGCGCGTTGCTGCTCTTGGGCGGGGGCGCCGGCGATCGCTTTGGCCGCGGCCGTCTCCTCGTGATCGGCACGCTGCTATTCGGCGTGGCGTCGATTGGCTGTGCCGCCGCCCCCAGCTTGCCTTGGCTGCTGTCGGCCCGCGGGCTGCAAGGAATCGGCGCCGCGCTATTGATGCCGAACAGCCTGGCAATCCTCGGCGGCTCCTTCGAAGGCGGTGCCCGCGGCCGGGCGGTGGGGATCTGGGCGTCGATGGGCGCTGTCATGAGTGCTGCGGGTCCGGTGTTGGGCGGATGGTTGATCGACACGGTCGGGTGGCGCTGGATCTTCGTGATTAACATTCCTTTGGCAGCCGG
>DATCDX010000141.1:0-6096 GCA_036510475.1 Steroidobacteraceae bacterium | reverse complement strand
CAGCGCGAGCAGCGCGTCGATGAGTCCCATGGTGATGCCGGAATAGCCGCGGGCCAGGGCATTGATTTTCAGCGCAAGGATCAGGCGCACCACGGCGTCGGGCAGCGCGTCGCCCACGCCGGCCGCGTGCGACAGCAGGAGATTGCGCTGCAGTAGCTCGAGCTGATCAGCCGGTATGCGGGTCTGGGCGAGCAGGCCGAAGCCGGTGTTGATGCCGTACGCGGCATCGCCGGCGGCGACGATTTTATCCACCAAGGAACTGGCGGCGGCGATGCGACCGCGATCCTGCGCCGACAGCCGCAGCAGCGTCGGCTGCTCGTGGATTTTTCGTAACGTCGCGAGCGTTAAGCTGCCTGCGCGCAGCTCCACGGTGTGGGTCGCTGAGGACACTGTGGACGGTGATGACACTACGATCGCCCGATCATCGGCAGGTTCAGGCCCTGCTCGCGTGAACAGGCGATGGCGTCTTCATAGCCGGCATCCGCGTGGCGCATGACTCCCGTCGCCGGATCATTCCACAGGACGCGGCCGATGCGCTTGGCCGCGGCTGCACTGCCGTCGCAGACAATGACGAGGCCCGCGTGCTGGGAGTAGCCCATCCCGACGCCGCCGCCGTGATGAATCGATACCCAGGTGGCGCCGCTGGCGGTGTTCAGCAGGGCATTGAGCAAGGGCCAGTCGGACACGGCGTCCGAGCCATCCTTCATGGCCTCGGTCTCGCGGTTGGGGCTGGCCACGGAGCCTGAGTCCAAATGATCGCGGCCGATCACGATGGGGGCGGAGAGTTCGCCGCTCTTGACCATGTCGTTGAAGGCCAGCCCTAAGCGATGACGTTGTCCCAAGCCGACCCAGCAGATGCGCGCCGGTAGTCCTTGGAAGTGAATGCGCGAGCGCGCCATGTCGAGCCAGTTGTGCAGATGCGGATCGTCCGGAATCAGTTCTTTGACTTTCGCGTCAGTCTTGTAAATGTCCTCGGGATCGCCCGACAGCGCCACCCAGCGGAACGGTCCGACGCCGCGGCAGAACAGCGGGCGGATGTATGCCGGCACGAAGCCCGGGAAATCAAAGGCATTGGCCACACCCGCATCGAGGGCGACCTGCCGGATGTTGTTGCCGTAGTCGAACACCGGCAATCCCAGCGCCTTGAAGCGCAGCATGTACTCGACATGCTTGGCCATCGACTGCGTTGCGGCCGAGGCTGTGCCGGCGGGATCGCTCTCGCGCCGCTCGTCCCATTGCTCGACGGTCCAGCCCTGCGGTAGATAGCCGTTCACCGGGTCGTGCGCGGAGGTTTGATCGGTCAATGCATCGGGCTTGATGCCGCGCTCCAGCAGCGTGTGCAGCACATCGACGATGTTGCCGAGCAGCGCCACCGAAATCGGTTTGGCATTTTTCTTGGCCTGATCGAGCATCGCGAGCGCCTCATCAAGGGTGCGTGCCTGCGCGTCGACGTAGCCGGTTTCCAGGCGTTTGGCGATGCGGCTCTGGCGGCATTCCACTGCCAGCATGTTGGCACCGGCCATGGTCGCGGCCAGCGGCTGTGCGCCGCCCATGCCGCCGAGGCCGGCCGTGAGAATCCATTTGCCCGCGAGCTTGCCGCCGAAGTGACGCCGGCCCATTTCGACGAACGTCTCATAGGTGCCTTGCACGATGCCCTGGCTGCCGATGTACACCCACGACCCTGCTGTCATCTGGCCGTACATGGCGAGACCCTTGCGATCGAGCTCGTGAAAGTGTTCCCAGGTGGCCCAGTGCGGTACGAGATTGGAATTGGCGATCAGCACGCGCGGCGCGTCCGCGTGCGTCGGGAACACGCCCACCGGCTTGCCGGATTGCACCAGCAAGGTTTCCTCCTCGGTCAGGGTCTTCAAGGTCTCGACGATGCGGTCGAAGCAATTCCAATCTCGTGCGGCGCGCCCGATGCCGCCGTACACCACGAGTTCGGCGGGGTTCTCGGCGACTTCGGGGTCCAAGTTGTTCATCAACATCCGCAGCGGCGCTTCGGTCATCCAGCTACGTGCGCTCAAGGTCTTGCCGCGTGCGGCGCGGATTACTCTGGGTTTCACAGGGGCCAACATGATTTCTCTTCCTTAGGGGCGAAAGCGCCCCGACATTTCATAGCGGGAACCGGGATAAAACAGCTTGGCCACCGAGGCGATTTGCCCGGCAGTCCAAGTTCGTCGAATCACGACTAGACAGGGTTCGTCGCGCTTCATGACCAGCAGCTTGCGCGTGCGCTCGTCGGGCATCTCGGCGCGTAGTACGTGCTCGGCTTCCTGTAGCGGCGCGACCTCGACCAAGTAGTCATGGGGCGTGGTCCGGCTAAAGTCCACCTGCAGACAGCCGGGCGCAAGTTTCGGCAATACGTGACGATTTTCGAGCTGAATGGGGCGGTCGTTCTCGAAATGCACCATTACGGAACAATACAATTCGCTGCGCGGTGCGATGCCGAAGTCTTCCGCGAGTTCCGTGACCGCGCGAATTCGCTCCAGGGAGACGATCTCGGCACGGTGCACATGACCTCGTTGGCGTATTTCGTCGGCGATGCCGCGGATTTCGAGGGGGTGCGCACGGGCATGCCGGTCCGCCACGAAGCTGCCGACCCCGGCGATGCGCACCAACACGCCTTCATCGCGCAGTTCGCGCAGCGCGCGATTCGCCGTCATGCGCGACACACCGAAAGATTTGACGATGTCGTTTTCGGACGGCACACGCGTTGAAGTGCTCCACTTGCCGGACCCGATGTTGTCGAGGATATGCCGCTTGACCTGCAAATACAGCGGCTGCACCGACACATTGGGTCTGCTCATGGCGGGAGATTAAGCTGTATATACAGGTACGGTCAACTTCTTTTTAGCCGTTCTGCGCCAGTCTGCGCATTAAAGCCGCGAATCGCGGCCGCAATTCATCTTCGGCCGCATGGCGCCGGTCTTTGATTACCCAGCGGCCCGCGACCATGACATCGCGGATGGCCGCATCGCCGCCCGCGAACAGCACATGGTCCAATGCCGTGCCAGCCGCCGCGCCCACCATGGAAGGATGCGCGGCATCCAGCACCAGCCAGTCCGCGCGGCGGCCGACCTCGATCGCTCCTGCCGGCTGGCCAATGGCCTGCGCGCCGTGTAGCGCGGCATCACGCCAAAGGCGAGTGCCCACGTGCGGCTCGGCGGCACCGGCCAGCACGCCGCGGCGTTTCTTGCGCAGCCGCTGCTGGTATTCCAGCCAGCGCAATTCCTCGGCCGGATTGACGGTGGACTGACTGTCGGAGCCCACACAGAGACGGCCGCCGGCCTTGAGGAAACGGGCGGCGTCGAAGAACCCATCGCCTAGATTGGCCTCGGTGCTGATGGAGACGCAGACCGCGGCGCCCGCAGCGGCGATTCCCTGGAGTTCCTTCGCCGTGGCGTGGGTGGCATGCACCAGGCACCAGTGTGGCCCGAGCAATCCTGTATCGAGCAGCAGTTCGATGGGACGGCGGCCGGTCTGAAGTACGCAGGCCTTCACTTCCAGCACTTGTTCCGCCACGTGAATGTGCAAAGGGATGCCGGCGTCGATTTCTCGCAGCCGCAGCGCCGCGGCGCGCAAATTCTCCAGCGGCACGGCACGCAGACTGTGGAATGCCGCGCCGGTGCGTTGCGTCAGTGCAGTGCCGCGCGCGATTTGGGCACGCCGTTCCGCGCCGACACGGTCCTCGACCGCGCCCAAGAAACTGTCCGTGTCGGAAGCGAATCGAGCCTGCTCGGGTTTCAGTGGCCGGCCGCCGAAATCACTGGTCTGGTACAGGGTGGGGAGGAAGGTGAGGCCGATGCCTGAAATCGTCGCCGCGTTGCTGACGGCTTCCCACAGAGCATTCGTGTCCGCGTAGGGCGTGCCGTCCCTTTGGCGGTGCAGATAGTGAAATTCCGCGACCGAGGTGTAGCCGCTCTTGAGCATCTCCACGAACAGCTGGGCCGCGAGGGTCTGCAAGTCGTCGGATTCGATGCGATTCGCCAGGCCGTACATGGCCTGACGCCAGGTCCAGAAACTGTCGCGCGCCGACAATCGATATTCAGTATTGCCTGCCATGGCGCGCTGGAACGCGTGACTATGGGCATTGGCCATGCCGGGAACGACGATGCCGTGGATGCGCTCTGCACCGGCACCGGCACCCGGCGTGAGGCCGAGAGTTTCGCCGTCGCGGCCCCCGGCACGCGGGGCATCGATGTCGGTGATCAGTCCCTCGTCGGAGACGCTGACGCCGACGTCTCGGGCCCATCCCTGCGGCAAAAGAACCGATTGCAATTGGTAGCGATGCATGTTGACTATACCTGTATAGAGAACCGCTCTTGCCGTATCATACCGGTAACAGCCGGCAGCAAGCGATCAGCAAATGCAAAAAAACTCGGGCAAGGAATGGGACCAGGTCTGGAGCGGCGCGAATATCGCCACCATGGTCGCGGGCGCGGAACCCTATGGCAACATCAAAGATGCCGCGCTGGCGGTGAAGGGTGAGCGCATTGCCTGGATCGGCCCCGCTGCCGAAGGCCGCGCCAGGGCCGCCGCGCAGAATCTTCCTGTCCATGACGCTCAAGGTCTATGGATGACTCCGGGATTGATCGACTGCCACACGCACTTGGTTTACGGCGGGAACAGGGTCGAAGAATTCGAAAAGCGGCTCTGCGGCGTGTCCTACGAGGACATTGCGCGTGCCGGGGGCGGGATCCAGTCGACCGTCAACGCGACCCGTGGCGCGACGCACCAGGCACTGTATGCGTCGGCCGCCGTTCGCGCCAAACGCCTGATGGCGGAGGGCGTCACCACCATCGAGGTGAAGTCGGGCTACGGGCTGGCACTCGATGCGGAGCGCCGCTTATTGGAAGTGGCGCGGGATTTGGGCAGGGAACTGCCGGTGTCGATCAAGAAGACATTTCTGGGCTTGCATGCGCTGCCGCGGGAGTTCGCCGCGCATCGTCAGGATTTCGTCAACGACGTCAGTGGTCCATGGCTCACCTCGCTGGCGGCCGAGGGCTTGGTTGATGCCGTCGATGCATTCTGCGAGAACATCGCGTTTACCTTGGACGAGACCGAGCGTCTGCTGCGGGCGGCAAAGCAGATCGGATTGCCCGCTCACGTGCACGCGGGTCAGTTGAGCGACATGGGCGCCGCCGAATTGGCGGCCAAGTGGGGCGCATTGTCCGCGGATCATCTCGAGTACTTGAGCGCCGCCGGCGCGCGTTCCCTCAGCGCCGCGGGCACGGTGGCCGTGCTGTTGCCCACCGCGTACTTCACACTGCGGCAGACGACGCCTCCGCCCGTCGGGCTGTTGCGGGAGGCGGGCGTGGCGCTCGCGATTGCAACCGACAGCAATCCCGGCAGCTCACCGTGCACGTCCATACTGCTCGCGCTCAACATGGCCTGCACATTGTTCGGCCTGACTCCCGAGGAGGCCCTCAGCGGCGCCACCCGGCAGGCCGCGCGCGCGCTGGGGGCGCTCGATGACATCGGCACGCTCGAGGTCGGAAAGCGGGCCGACATCGCGTTCTGGCGCATCGAAAGGCCTGCGGAGCTGTGCTATGGCCTGGGCGCGAACCCGTGCGTCGATGTGATGTATGGGGGGGAACGAAGATCGGGGTAGGCATGCCGCGCCAAAACTGGCGCGTCGGCCGCCGGGACGCTAGGCTAGTCCTATGAAACCGTCCCAGGCACTTGACGCGCACCGAGTGGAGCTACGTGATCTCGTCGCTCGCTTCGGCGTTCTGCGACCGCGGGTGTTCGGTTCCGTGGCGACGGGGTCCGACGCCGAGGACAGCGACCTCGATTTGCTGGTTGACCCGACCCCCGGCACGACACTGCTAACCCTGGCGGCCCTGCAAAATGAGGCGGAGCGCTTACTGGGAGTATCCGTTGACGTGCAAACTCCGAGATCCCTCTCTGCGCGGTTTCGTGGCCAGGTATTGAAGCAAGCCCTTGCCGTATGACGAATCATCCGGATTGGGCCCATGATTATTTCGACGTGGATCTGTCGATCGTCTGGGATACGGTGCGGCATGATTTGCCGAAGCTCGCTATTCAAGTCAGACAGGTGCTCGAAGAGATCACGGCCGATCGATCTGACCC
>DATCDX010000140.1:0-4900 GCA_036510475.1 Steroidobacteraceae bacterium | reverse complement strand
GCGGCAGCTACCGGTGATGTATCACTCCAAAGCCGGCAATATTTTTTCCATATCCGGCAATTTGGCGACGCAGTTCCCGCAAGCCGTGGGCTGGGCGATGGCGGCGGCGATCAAGGGCGAGGATCATCTGGCGGCGAGTTGGCTGGGCGAGGGCAGCACGGCCGAGGCTGATTTTCACCACGCCTTACTGTTCGCCTCCGTATATCAGGCGCCGGTCCTGCTCAATATCGTGAATAATCAGTGGGCGATCTCCACGTTTCAGGGCTATGCCGGCGGCGAGCAGCGCTCGTTCGCTGCGCGCGGACCGGGCTACGGCATTGCGGGTATTCGAGTCGACGGCAATGATTTTCTCGCGGTGTTCGCGGTGACGCAGTGGGCCGCGGAGCGCGCGCGCACCGGCGCCGGTCCCACGCTGATCGAGCTGGTGACGTATCGCGCGGGCGCGCATTCCACCAGCGACGATCCGGCCCGCTATCGCGCCAAGGACGACCAGAAGCATTGGCCATTGGGTGACCCGATCCTGCGGCTGAAACAGCACTTGATCACGCTCGGTGAATGGTCGGAGCCGCGCCACCAGGCGTTGACGGCTGAACTTGAGGCTCTGGTGGCGGCGAGCTGGAAGGAGGCGCAGACCTACGGCACGATGAGCGAGGGACCGAAGCTCAATGCCGACCTGATGTTCGAGGATGTGTTCAAGGAGATGCCACAGCACTTGCAGCGGCAGCGGGCCTTGATGCGCGCGGAACGAGGTTAAGCGCCATGGCCAGCATGAACATGATTCAAGCCTTGAATTCCGCCATGGACATCATGCTGGGCAAGGATCCGTCGGTGGTGCTCATGGGCGAGGACATCGGCTATTTCGGCGGCGTGTTTCGCGCCACCGAAGGACTGCAGCGCAAGTACGGTGAGCATCGCGTGCTCGACACACCGATCGCCGAGGGCGGCATCGTGGCGACCGCAATCGGCATGAGCGTGAACGGTCTGCGCCCCGTGGCTGAAATTCAATTCGCGGATTACATCTACCCGGGCTTCGATCAGATCGCCAGCGAATTGGCGCGCATCCGTTACCGCAGCGCGGGCGAATTTTTCGCGCCGGTGACCATTCGCACGCCCTGCGGCGGCGGCATCCGCGGCGGCCAGACGCATTCGCAGAGTCCGGAGGGGATTTTCACCCATGTCAGCGGCATCAAAGTGGTCATGCCGTCGAACCCCTACGATGCCAAGGGCCTGCTGATCACGTCCATCGAGGATGACGATCCGGTGGTCTTCTTCGAGCCGAAGCGGCTGTACAACGGGCCGTTCGACGGCGACCCGGGAAAGCCCGCTGTTCCTTGGAGCACGCACCCGAAGGGTCAGGTGGACGAGGGTTACTACAAGGTGCCGCTGGGTAAGGCCGATATCGTGCGCGCCGGCGCGGACGTGACCGTCATCACCTATGGCACCATGGTATTCGTCGCGGCCGCCGCGGCCGCGGCGCTGAAATTGGATGCTGAAATCATCGATCTGCGCTCGCTGGTGCCGCTCGACACCGACACGATCTGCACCTCGGTGCGCAAGACCGGCCGCTGCGTCGTGGCGCACGAGGCCACCCGCTTCTCTGGGTTCGGTGCGGAAATACTCTCCATCGTGCAAGAGGAATGTTTCTGGGACTTGGAGGCGCCGATACAGCGCGTCACCGGCTGGGATACTCCGTACCCGCACGCCTTCGAATGGGAGTACTTCCCCGGCCAGGCGAGAGTCGCGACGGCGCTCAAAGCCGTAATGGAAAGCGTATGAGCCAGTTCGTATTCAAGATGCCGGACTTGGGCGAAGGCACGGTGGATGCGGAAATCGTGGCCTGGCACACCAAGCCGGGCGATGACGTGACCGAAGACCAACTGATCGTCGAAGTCATGACGGACAAAGCGGCGGTGGAAGTGCCCGCGCCCGTGAGCGGGCGTGTCCTGTCCATCACCGGCGCACCGGGGGATAAAGTGGCGGTGGGATCGGCGCTCATCGTGTTCGAAGTCGGTGAGGTTGATGCGGACGCCGCCGCCGCCGGAGCCGGCGCGACGAGCGCTGCGGGGGTGGTGCCGACCGCGGCAGAGGCGCCAGCGCCATCCAAGCAAATGCCCGCGTCATCGGCCACGGCGCCAGCCACGCAGACGACCGCGCCATCGGCTGTGTCACCGACGCTCACGCCACCCGCCGCTGCGCGAGGCCGCGTGATGGCATCGCCGGCGAATCGGCGCCGGGCGCGTGAAGCCGGAATCGACTTGAACACCGTGGCGGGTTCCGGCCCCGGCGGCCGTATTGTGCGCGGCGATCTGGCGGCCGCGGCGGGTCCCGTTGCGGCAAGGGCGCCGGCAGCGGCCACACCCTCCGGGCAGGCTCACGCGGACGTTGCTGCGGCAACGTCGGAGATCAAAGTCATCGGCGTGCGGCGCCTGATTGCGGAGCGCATGAGCGAGGCGAAGCGCAACATTCCGCACTTCGCGTATGTGGAAGAAGTGGACGTGACCGAACTCGAAGCGCTGCGCCAGCATTTGAACGGGTCGCGGCCCGCCGACGCGCAGGCCATGAGCTACCTGCCGCTGGTGGTCCTGGCGCTGACCCGGGTGCTCGAGTCGTTTCCGCAATGCAATGTTCTCTACGATGCCGCGCGCGGTGTCCTGGTACGTCACCGCGCCGTTCATGTGGGGATCGCCACTCAAACCCCGGATGGCCTGAAGGTGCCCGTGCTGCGCAATGCGCAAGCGCTGGGGCTGTGGGAAGTGGCGGCCGAGATACGCCGCCTGACGGAGCGCGCGCGCGCCAATAAGGCGAGCCGCGAAGAACTGACCGGCTCGACCATTACCGTGACGAGCCTCGGCAAACTGGGCGGCATCGCCTCGACGCCGATCATCAACGCGCCTGAGGTTGCGATCATCGGACTCAACAAGGCGGTGGAGCGGCCCGTTGTTCACCAAGGCGCGGTCATCGTGCGGCGAATCATGAATTTATCTTCCTCATTCGATCATCGCTTCGTGGACGGATATGATGCTGCAGCGATGATTCAGGCGTTGAAAGAGCGCCTCGAGCATCCGGCGACGATTTTTATACTCAAGGCGAAATCCCCATGACTGCACAACCCGAGCGACCCGCATTCGGCACTTTATTGACCTCCCACATGGCCGTCGCCAGCTATCAGGGAGGCCGCTGGAGCAAGACAGAGATCAAGCCGGTGGCACCGCTCGAAATCAGCCCGGCGGCGCATGTGCTGCACTATGCCAGTACGTGTTTCGAGGGTTTCAAGGCATTCCGCCATGCCGATGGTTCAGTGCATGTGTTTCGCATGGATCGGCATATTCAACGCATGCGGCAGAGCGCGCGGCTTTTGGTGCTGCCCGAGCCCGATCCGGCGCAACTCGCCGCTATGGTGCGCGCCGTGATCGACCGCTGCCGCGACGCGGTGCCGGAGGCGCCCGGCGCGCTGTACCTGCGGCCCATTCTATTCGGCACGACGGCGAACATCGGCGCCGCCGCCAAGCCCACGAGCGAAGCCTCATTGGTGGTGCTGGCGAGCCCGGTCTGGGACTATTTTTCGGGCGGCATGAAGCCGTTGCGTATTCTCGTCGACGACGAGAATACCCGCTCGGCCGCGCAAATGGGCATGGTCAAGACCGGCGGCAATTACGCCGCCGCCCTAGGTCCCACCTTGCAGGCCCGGGAGAAATATAAAGTCGATCAAGTATTATTCTGTCCCGGCGGTCAGGTGCAAGAGACCGGCGCCGCGAACTTTCTGTTGATTCGCGATGGTGGGCTGTTGACCCGCAGCCTCGATTCGACCTTCCTGCACGGCGTCACGCGCGATTCCATGCTGTGTTTGGGACGTGATTTGGGCTACGAAGTGTCGGAGCGTCCCTTCGACGTCAAGGAGATGCTCGACTGGGTAAAAACCGGTGAAGCGGCGCTGTCGGGCACCGCGGCGGTACTCGCCGGGGTGGGCACGTTGATCTATCGCGGCAACGAGCACCGCGTCGGCAGCGGCGAGGTGGGGCCGCTGACGCGCGCTTTGCGCGAGCAACTGGTGGCGATTCAACAGGGCAGCGCGCCTGACCGGCATGGTTGGCTGACGGGCGTCTGAGGCGCGCGGCGGGTACCGCGAGGACTAGTACATCGGCCCAATGCGCACCGGTGAATCGGTCGACATCATTGCGCCGAGGTCTAGTACTCCTCGCGGTCTTCTTCGTCCTCGTCTAGATCGTCGTCATCATCATCATCATCGTCGTCCTCATCCTCGTCCCAATCCTCGTCCTCATCCTCATCATCGTCTTTCCCGGCCTTGGAACCCGACCAGCCTTCCGGCTCCTCGCCTAATTCAAGGTCGAGTTCCGCCCAGCCGTCGACATCCAATTCTTCGATATCGCCGTCGAGATGTTGAATCTCAACGGTTTCTTTGTCCTCGTCCACTTTGAGAACCTGGAAGGTTTCCTCGTTTTCCAGGTCTTGATACCACTGCCCGACGGTCGGTTCGTACTCTCTACCCACTTAAGATCACCCTTGTTTGAACTGCTGCTGATTCGGCAGACGAATATTAGGGGAGGCTGCTTGCTCAAGTAAATGGCAATATTGTGATCCTATGACCGTTGCAGATCGTAAAGAGGCGGCGCGCCGTTTGACCGAGGCGAAGAGGATCGTCGTCAAGGTCGGTTCGGCGTTGCTGGTGGACGCCGAGAAGGGCCGTCTGAATCGCGCCTGGCTCGAGGGCTTCGCCGGTGACGTGGCTTCTTTAAGAAAACGCGGCCAGGAAGTGGTTTTGGTCTCATCCGGCGCCATAGCCTTAGGCCGACGCCATCTGAATCTGGGTGCCGGAAAGCTCAAACTGGAAGAGAGCCAGGCGGCGGCGGCGGTGGGTCAAATACGGTTGGCGCACGCCTAC
>DATCDX010000139.1:0-3452 GCA_036510475.1 Steroidobacteraceae bacterium | reverse complement strand
CTTATTGAGCGTTCGCGCACGGCGCTGCTCCTCGGTGCACGCGTCGCTCTCGAGTTGCAACGGCCGCAGCTCGCGGCTTCCATGGGGCGATACGAGTTCGTTCATGGCGATAATGCGGTCTTGGTGACAACCAGCAAGGCTAGCGTAACGCAACTACTCGCATCCGATGAAATTGTTGATGGGGTTATAAGCATCGTCGATGCCTTGGCGTCGACATCGAAGCCGGGGCGAGAGCGCGCGAATCGGGCGCGCTATCATGTGCCCATGAAGCTTTGCATCGTCTCGGACAGTCATGATCGTGCGGACCCGCTGGCGGAAGCGGTGCGCAGCGGTGCCGCCGAAGGCGCCGCTGCGGTGATTCATTGCGGGGACATCATTGGTACCCAAACGCTGCGCGCCGCGATGAGCGTCGGTTTGCCGTTGCACGTAATCCACGGCAACAACCTGGGGGATCCCGTTTCACTGGCCCGCTGGGCGCGGGAAAGCGGCGGACTTCTGCATTATCACGGCGTCGATGCGCGGCTCGATCTGGCCGGACGGCGCATTTTCGTTGTTCACTATCCGGAATACGGATACGCGATGGCGTGCACCGGCGACTGGGATCTCGTATGTTGCGGTCATTCGCACGAGGCCGGTATCGATCGAGTGCCTACTGTCAAGAACGGCGCGACATTGCTCGTGAATCCCGGCACTGTAGCCGGTCTTGCCGCGCCCGCCACGTGGGTGCTCGGCGACCTGGCCGAAATGCGATTCGAAATCCGGACTCTGAGCGCGCAGATGGCTCGATCCTGAGCGCGATGTGAATGATGGCTGCGCGGACGATTTGTGCGTGGACCGGATTGAGTGTGAATCGCTGATGCAGCCTGCGTGGATCAGGCTTGCGCTTCGCGCGTCGATAAAAATCACGCAGTCGGACACGTACTCCTCAAGACCCTGGCGCGTCAGTGCGCCATCGCCGCGCTCGCCGGTGATAACTGCGGTGACGCCGCCGTCCTTGAGCCATAGCACCAGTCCGCCGACACTTGCACGTGTCGGACAATCCCGCCAATCCGCTCAAACGGGCCGTGCAAATCGCAATGACACACCGTTGTCTGCGCATGCGCAATCAACACCGTGGACGCCCGCGAGCAACTCGATATCGACGGCGCCGAGTTCGCGATCCGTCGGCACCCAGGCCATCGGCAACTCCCGATCGGCCGGCCGTGCAACAAATGCCAGTTCCATCACGCCGCCGCGCACATGCGACGCGATGTGGATATCGACCGGCACTTCGCGCCGGTCCGTCAACACCATCAGCGCAACGACAACCAGTTCCTGGAACATCGCCTTCGGCACTTGAACGTCCGCACTCGCGAGATCGGTGCTGACCTCAATCCCGCGCAATCGCAAATCGTCGCCGGCAAGCTTGACGCACCGCGCGACACCGTGTTCCACGCTGACGGTGGTGCCCTGTTCCGGTCGCAACCATTCGATCAACGAGTCGCCCGTCTCACGCAACGCTGCGCATTGTTCGGAGATAGTCGCGATGTATCCGCCGACCCGCTCCGGATCGGCACCCGTCTTGAGCGACCGGGCGGCGAGCTCGGCGGAAAACCGGACGGCCTGCAGCTCGCCCATCAGCGCATGGCGGAACCCACCCGCAAGCTTGCACAATACGGCGTATCGGATCGCATCAATCTGGTCGCGCTGCGCGTCGTTCATTTCATGGCTCCGGAGCGGCATCGAGTGCCGCCGCTCGCAAGCTTGCCAGATCGCTGCCGGTCGTCTCGGGCTCACCGCATCGGACGGGTCGACAACGACATTTTGCGAACGACCGAACCGAGCTAGTACCACTGTGTTATAAAATAATGCATTATGGCGACTTCTTCAAGTGCTTTGCGAGGGCGCCATGAGACTGAGTCTGGAAGCGCGGTTCGAGAGGTACTGTGACGCGATGGTAGCGACGATGATGCACGCGGATCGGGAGCAGCCCGGGCGTTGGTATCTGAAGGGGTTGGTGCTGCCGGGTGGACGTAAGAGCGTGGAGCCGATGGCGGCGCGGGTGCAGCCGCAACGGGTGCGTTCGGCACACCAGTCGATGCATCACCTGGTAGCCGAAGCGCAGTGGAGCGATGCGGCGATGTTGGCGACGGTGGCCAAGGCCGTGCTGCCCAAGCTGGTGTGCGGGGAGGCACCGGTGTTTTGGATTGTGGACGACACGGGTTTGCCGAAGAAGGGTAAGCACTCGGTGGGTGTGGCACATCAGTACTGTGGGCAGACGGGCAAGCAGGACAACTGCCGGGTGGCGGTGACGCTGTCGATTGCCACGCACGAAGGTAGTCTTCCGGTGGGCTTTCGGATGTACTTGCCGCGCGAGTGGACGGACGATGAGGCGCGCTGCCGCAAAGTGGGGGTACCGAGCGAGGTCGGCTTTGCGACCAAGCCGCAATTGGCCTGGCAGCAGATCGAGGCGGCGTTGCAGGCGGGCTACCCACGCGGCACGGTGCTGGCGGATGCGGCCTATGGTGACGAGACCGCTTGGCGCGAGAAGCTGGCCGGGCGGGGATTGACGTATGCGGTGGGCGTGCGGCCGGCAACCACGGTGTGGTGGGGCGAGCATCAGCCGGCCGCGGCACCCAACCCCAAGGGCGGCGTCGGCAGAGCGCGCAGCCGACTGCAGCGCGATGCCACCCATCAGCCGATCTCGGTGGCGCACTTGGCGCGCGCGCTGCCCGCCAGGAGCTGGCGCACGGTGGCATGGCGCCAAGGCGTGTCGGCGCCCCTGAGCTCGCGCTTCGCGCGGGTGCGCGTGAGCGCTGCGCACCGAGACCGGCCGCGCGCCGAGGAATGGCTGATCATCGAGTGGGCGCGCGATGCCGATGAACCCGCGCACTACTGGTTCAGCAATCTGGCGCGCGACATGCCATGGCAGGCGATGGTCGACACCGTGATGGGGCGCTGGCGCATCGAGCGTGATTACCAGGAACTCAAGCAGGAGCTTGGCCTGGGTCACTTCGAGGGACGCAACTGGAGAGGCTTCCATCATCATGCCAGTCTGTGCGTAGCTGCCTACGGGTTCTTGATGCTGGAGCGCCTGTCCGGTGCTAAAAAAAACTCCGCTCGATTCAAAACGCCTGCCTTACCCACCGACTTTCACCCGCGCGGGGCTGGCACCGATGCAGCGCCACGTTCCCTGGTCGATCGCAACGTGCCGCTTCCGGCTCGCGCGCGCCGTCGCCAGAACCCTGATCCAGTGCCCGTGCTGCGGCTACAGCCGATTCGCAATCAATAATTAATAACACAGTAGTACTAGCAGCCTGTCGGACTTACCTGACCGAAATGATCGGAGCGACCGAAACGAAATGTTGATGGCTTTGTCATAAGCGTGTCCCGTTTGATGATGCCGCGAGTGTTCACATGACCAACTTCCGTGCGGTCGATCGCGCCACGCCGTTTCTGCTGCCGCCGTCGGT
>DATCDX010000138.1:0-6353 GCA_036510475.1 Steroidobacteraceae bacterium | reverse complement strand
GTTTTGGCGCGCTTGCGTTCGGCATCAACCCGCTGCTTCATCTCCTTGTATCGAGCTTTCGCGGCGCCTATCTCCTTCTGATCGACCCCATTGGTCGTCTTCTCGAATGCATGCAATACGAACACGGTGTTCAGGTACTTGCAGCAGTAGACAGCCCGGAAGGCTGGGCTGCCGTTCTCGACCAATTCAATGGCGCCCGGACCCACCGATTCCGATAGCACCTTGTGCGAGGAGAAGGGATCCCGTCCCTGCTGCACGGCGTTCAGATCGGTCCCGAACTGCTTCTGGATATGCGTCGGTAGGGCGAGGTACGCCCGTTTGGCTGCAGCACTGACGAACTCAAATTCCTTCATCAGGCATCCACGAAGTTACCCATCCCGCCACCTTACCGTGGCCTCGCCCGCGAAGCCCGACCGGGCGCACAGAGCAACGGAACACGATGCAGGGCGCATCCGCCGTATTGCGCAGGCGAAACCCCGGCGTCAACACGTTAGCCCGAGGTGCTTGCCCTACCTTAGGTCGTCGTGCGGCTGCCCGCGGGCGGCGGGGTGCCGATCGGGAACTTGGTGAAGATCGCGGCGGTGGCTTGGTTGATCTTGGCTTCGGCGTTCGGGCCGGTCAGGTCGGAGACGCTCTGGCTGACCGTGGCATGCCAGATCGGCTTGCGCGATTTGGCGTCGAATAGATCGACCGCGATGCGGGTTTCATCACGCACATAGGGGCCGTCCCAGCCCCAGCCGCCGCCCCAGCGACCGCCCCATCCGCCGCCATAGCCGCCCCAGCCAAAGCCCATCCCCATGCCCATGCCGCCATAGTAGTCATCGAATACCTGGCGTGAGCCCATGGCATAGCCCACCACGCATTCCGCAGTGGTGCGGTCGGCGGCGCGTTGAATGCCTTTGGCCGCGAGGTTCGCTTCGATGGCGACGCGCAGTCGCTCGGCGTTCAAGGGGTTGCCGAAGGCGGAGGGCTGATCGGCGTTGGCCACGTGTTCTTGCGCAAAGGCGTAGGTATGGCAGTTCGACACCGACATGTTCGGGTTGATGTCGGTGGTCACCGGCAGGGTGGTGCAGGCGGCGAGGCCGACGGCTACGCCCATGACGGAGGCGCCCGCGACCGCAGCGTGAATGAAACGTCCAGTTAACATAATGCTCACCTCTTGAACCACGCCAAGCCGCCGACGCCCGGAAACCCGCATTTTACTCTAACGTTGGATCGTAGGATTGGTTGACAGTTTCATGCGCCGTCGCCTTCGGACGGAAAACTCATGCCGACGGTATGGTAGCCGCCGTCGACGTACAGCACTTCGCCGCTGATGCCGGCGGCGAGATCGGAGCACAGGAAGGCCGCCGCATTGCCCACGTCGTCAATGGTGACATTGCGCTTGATCGGTGCGGCGGCGGCGACGCGCGCCAGCATTTTGCGCAAGCCGGGAATCCCGGCGGCGGACAGCGTTTTGATGGGGCCGGCCGATATGGCGTTGACGCGAATGCCCTGGGGCCCCAAATCGGCGGCCAGGAAGCGCACATTGGCTTCCAGGCTGGCCTTGGCCAGCCCCATGACGTTGTAGCTGGGGATGGAACGTACGGCTCCCAGGTAGCTTAAGGAAACCATGGCGCCGGCGCGCCCCTTCATGAAGGGCAGTGAGGCGCGCGCCAGCGCGGTGAGGCTGTAGCTGGAGATATCGTGGGCAACGCGGAATCCTTCGCGGCTGGTGGCATCGATGAAGTTGCCGGTCAGCGCTTCGCGCGGCGCGAAGGCCACGGCATGCACCAAAATATCGAACCCATCCCAGTGGGATTTAAGATGCGCGAAGCCTTGTGCAATGTCCGTATCGCCGGCGACGTCCATGGCAAAGGTGATGGTCGAGCCTAGCTGTTTCGCCAGCGGCACGACGCGGTCCGCCATGCGTTCGATGTGCGAGAACGCGAGTTCGGCGCCTTCGCGGTGCATGGCCTGCGCGATGCCCCAGGCAATGGAACGATCCGTGGCCAACCCGACGATCAGCGCGCGCTTGCCGCTCAAAAAACCCATAGTCGCTCCTAACCCTGCTGCCGATTCGAATCCACGTACATGACCAGACGCTGTCCCGCCCTGATTTGATGGTGCTTGTTCAGGCCGTTCCAGCTCTTGAGCTGCGTCACCGACACCTGGTACTGGCGTGAAATGCTGTAGACGGTGTCGCCGCGGTGCACGGTGTAGAGCACGCGGCGGCCGGCGGTGGCGCCCTCGCCGCGATAATGCCGTGCGCTGACCTTGATGACCAGG
The DNA here is from genome assembly GCA_036510475.1 of Steroidobacteraceae bacterium. GTDB lineage: Bacteria > Pseudomonadota > Gammaproteobacteria > Steroidobacterales > Steroidobacteraceae > Bog-1198. The sequence goes on along the minus strand of DATCDX010000138.1, from coordinate 4,085 downwards.
CGTTGGCCCCGCACCAACGCGTCACCGGTGTCCATGTTATTCAAACGGGCGAGCGTGCTCACCGGCATCCGATGACGGCGCGCGATACTAGTCAACGTTTCGCCTTTGCGCACGCGGTAGACGATTTGACGCTGCCGGCGGCCGCCCCGATCGCTCGCCGGCCGGTCGAAGCGCGATGCGGCGAGCAATACCTTGTCGGGCAGTTGGCCGCTGATCTGCGGGATCTTCAGCGTCTCGCCGACGGTCACCCGTCGGCTTTTTAAATCGTTGAGCTTGGCGATGACCGCCACCGTGGTGCCGTTCTGGCGGGCGATCTGGGGCAGCGTTTCGTGGCGCGTGACTTCGTGACTGGCATACAGCACGCGCTCGTCGGGCGATAAGGTCTTAAGCGCCGCGTCGAAGGCGTCGGCATTGTCGATGGGCACCAACATGCGGTGCGGACCGTCGGGGTCCGTGGCCCAGCGGTTGTAGCCCGGATTGAGCGCGACCAAATCATCGTAGCTGGTGCCGGCCAGCTTTGCGGCGATCTTCAAATCGATTTGCGAGCCGGTGTTGATGACGGCGAAGTACGGTTCGTTAGGGATAGCCGCGAACTCAAGGCCGTAGCGCTCGGGTTCGGCCATCAAGCGTTTCAAGGCGAGCAGTTTCGGCACGTAGGCGCGAGTCTCCGCCGGCAGCCGCAGATGCCAAAAATCGGTGGGTTTGCCGTGTGCGCGATTGAAATCCAATTCACGCTGCACGGTGTTTTCACCGACGTTGTAGGCGGCGATCGCCAGCAGCCAGTCGCCGAACTGATCGTGCAATGCCTGCAGGTAATCGAGCGCCGCGCGCGTCGACTCGATGACATCGCGCCGGCCGTCGTACCACCAGTCCTGTTTCAAACCGAAGCGCACGCCGGTGGCGGGAATGAACTGCCACAGTCCGGCGGCGCGGCTGGTGGAGTAGGCGAACGGCTCATAGGCGCTTTCCACCACCGGCAGCAAGGCGAACTCCATCGGCATGCCGCGGGCTTCGACTTCCGTGACGATGTGGTACAGGTAGGGTTGGGCGCGCTGAAATACGCGTTCGAGATAGTCGGGATTGCGCTGGAACCAGGCGAGCTGTTCATTGATCGCGGGCTCTTGGACCTCCGGGAAGGCGAAGCCGGCGCGCATGCGGTCGAACAGATCGTCGTAGTCCTCGCCGTTGTGATGCTGCCATTCGCTCGGCATGGTGAGCGAGGGCATGGGACCGGTCGCCGGCGGCACGCTCACGGACGGCGTCGCGGCAGATGCCGGAGCGGTAATCGGCGCCGGCATCACGATCTGCTCGCGTGGCGGCGCAGTGGTGGGTCGGTGCGCACAGGCGCAGAGCAGCAGCACGGCGCCTGCAAGGAATAAATGTCGCGTCACGATGGGCATACTCCGGTGGCTCACGGGCGCACAGTAGCCCTAAGCATCCGCCAATTTCTCCGCGCCAAGTCCCAAGTCCGGCAGTTAGAATGCGTGGTATGGATTGCCATTTTGCGGCGTATTTAACCTGTACCATCCGAACTTCGCCAGTGTTTTAATGAAGGAGCCTTAGGTTGGAATCAACGCGCGACTTGGGTGCGATCGATTGGTTCGAAGGCCCGCTGGGGGCGCGCGTGCTGCGTGAAGAGGCCGCGCTGGCGCCGCTGGCGCTCGATGATGTGTTCGGATTTGAACTGCTGCAGGTGGGCGCCTGGGGTCCTGCGCGCCACTGGCTGGATGGAGCACGCACCCAGCATACGACCCTAGTGGCGCCGGAACTCCAAGCCGGCGTGACGTTGCGCGCGCCCCTCGATTCATTGCCGTTTCGCTCCGATTCCATTGATGCGATTTTTCTGCCGCATACGCTCGAATTGGTGGAAGACCCGTACGCGGTGCTGCGCGAGGCCGAGCGCGTGCTGTGCGCCGAAGGCTGCCTGATGATTTGCGGTTTCAATCCCTTCAGCGGCTGGGGAGTGCGGCGATGGTGCGCTCGGCATTTCGGCCGACGCGCCTTTCCGCCACAGACGCAGCGCATGCTGTCCGAACGCCGGCTGCGCGATTGGGTGGCGCTGCTGGGCTTCGATGTGGATTGCGTGTACGGCTATCTAGGGCTATTGCCCTTGAAGGGCCGGCAGCCGAAGCTCAGCGAGCCCGCGGCGGAGGTATCCGCGCGCGAGGCGGCTGCGGGCGATCAGATTTCGCGCGATGAGGCGTCGCGCGACCAGGCGGCGCCTCCCAACGCCGCGCGGCCGCTGGCGGCGTTGACGGCGGGGGCCTATGTGCTCAAGGCGCGCAAGCGCGTGCAGGCGCTGACTTTGGTGCGGCCGCGGCGCCGGGCGCGCCAGCGCGTGCTGGTGGGCGCGGCTGAGCCCACCCACAAAGTGGGTCCATGAGCGCAGCGTCGACCCGTGGCCGAAACACGACGCGTGGGCGAAGCGCAACGCGCGGTCGTACCGCAACGCGCGGCCGAAGCGCAACGAATGGGCGAAGTTCAAGCGCATGACTGAAGTCGAGATTTACACCGACGGCGCGTGCCGCGGCAATCCGGGGCCCGGCGGCTGGGCCGCCTTGCTGGTCGCCGGCAAGGAGCGCCGGGAGGTGTCGGGCGCCGAGGCCGCGACCACCAACAATCGCATGGAACTGATGGCGGCCATCGGTGGTTTGGGCGCGCTGAAGCGGCGCTGTGCGGTACAGCTGTACACTGATTCGAAATACGTGCTCCAGGGCATCACCGAATGGCTGCCCAATTGGAAGGCGCGCGGCTGGCGCACCGCGGCGCGGCAGCCTGTGAAGAATCAAGATCTGTGGCAACTCCTGGACAGCGCGGCGGCGGCGCAGGATATCCAGTGGCATTGGGTCAAAGGACATTCCGGACATGAAGGCAATGAATTCGTCGATCAACTGGCCAACGTCGCCATCGATCGGCTGCTGGCCGGCGGGCACCGCGCGCGCAAACCTTAAGATGGGCCGCCGCTGATGCGTCAAGTCGTTCTCGATACGGAAACCACGGGCCTCGAAGTCGAACAAAAACATCGGGTCATCGAAATCGGCTGTGTGGAAATTCTCAATCGGCGGATCACCGGCCGCGACTTCCATCGCTATCTGAATCCGGAGCGCGACATCGACGAGGGTGCGCAGCAGGTGCACGGCCTCAGCCGCGAGCGGTTGGCGAAGGAACCGCTGTTTGCGCAGGTCCAAGGGGAGTTCTTGGAGTTCATCCGCGATGCGGAGCTCATCATCCACAACGCGCCCTTCGATGTGGCGTTCTTGAATGCCGAGCTGCTACGGCTGGAGGAAGCACGCAAGATCGCCGATCTGTGCCGAGTGCTCGACACCCTGGCGCTGGCGCGGCAAATGCACCCCGGGCAGCGCAACAGCCTGGACGCGCTGTGTAAGCGGTATTCAGTGGACAATTCGCGCCGCGATTACCACGGCGCCTTGCTCGATGCGCGGATTCTGGCGGATGTGTACCTGGCCATGACCGGCGGTCAGGCCAACTTAGGCTTAAGCGCCGAATCGGACACGGCACGGGCCCAGGCGCGCCGCGCCGCGCCGGCGCGGACGGGCGTGGGCGCGCGCATCGCCGTGGTCAGGGCCAACGACGCCGAGATGATTGCGCACGAGCATGTGCTGGCGCTGCTGGACAAGGCGTCCGGCGGCCAAACGGTGTGGCGTAAGTTGTGAAGCTGCTGGTCACCGGCGCTGGCGCGGGATGTCGGATACCGGCCGTGCACCGCGCTGGAAACGGGTGTGAAGCACTTCGTCGAATGGTATCTTGAGTATTATCAGCCGCCGGCACTTTAAGTTTTTAGGATCCGTATGACCCAGTTGAACTCCACACTTGCGGCGTGGCGCTCGGTGGCCGCGCATGCCAAGGACATCGGCGGCGCGCACTTGCGTGATCTGACCGCGGCCGATGCGCAGCGCTGGCAGCATTGCCACGTCGAACACGACTATTGGCTGCTCGATTATTCACGACAACGAATTACGCAGAAGACGCTGCCGCTGCTGCTCGATCTGGCGCGGGCGGCGGAGCTGCCGGCGCGCATCAGCGCCATGTTTCGCGGCGATCCGATCAACAGCACCGAGCAGCGC
>DATCDX010000137.1:0-6399 GCA_036510475.1 Steroidobacteraceae bacterium | reverse complement strand
CAGCAGCAGGGCCGCGAGATTCGTCCGCAACACCTCGGGTTCCGTGAAGGGCGCGCGCGCCGTGAAATCCGTCTCCGTGTACAATCGTAGACACAACCCCGGACCCAAGCGTCCACAGCGGCCCTTGCGCTGATCGGCGCTGGCGCGCGATACCGGCTCTATCGGCAGACGCTGCAAGCGGTTGCGTGGGCTGTAGCGGCTGATTCGCGCCAAGCCGGAGTCGATGACCGCGCGGATCCCCGGCACCGTGATCGACGTTTCTGCCACGTTCGTCGCCAGTACGATTCTTTGCCGCGAGCCGCGCTGAAAAATCTTGCGTTGCTGGTCCCAGGACAGGCGCGAGTACAGCGGCAGCACCTCGAAGGACGGCAACTCACGCTCCAAGAGTTCGGCGACGTCGCGTATCTCGCGCTCGCCCGGCAAGAACACCAGCACGTCGCCGCTGCCGATCGGCCCGGGTTCCATGGCGATCTCCCGGCATGCGCCGAGCACCTCTGCAGCCAAGTCGGGATCTTCGGGATCTTCCGCATCCTCGTGCGCCTGCGCATAACGCACTTCGATGGGATGGTGGCGTCCGCTGACCGTGATGATGGGCGCATCGCCGAAGAAGCGGGATATGCGTTCTACATCCAGCGTCGCCGAGGTCACGATGAGTTTCAGATCGGGGCGTCGCGGCAATAAACGCCGCAGCACGCCCATCAGCAAATCCACGTTCAGAGTCCGCTCGTGAGCCTCGTCGATGATTACCGTGTCGTAACGCCGTAGTAACGGATCAGAGGCAAGCTGTGCCAATAACAGACCGTCGGTCATCAGCACCAGGCGCGTGGCAGGTGATACCTGATCCGCGAACCGCACCCGGAATCCGACGGCCTGCCCCAGCGGCTGCGCGAGTTCCTCGGCGATACGCGTCGCCAGCGCACGGGCGGCCAGCCGCCGCGGCTGTGTGTGCGCAATCAACCCTGCGCTGCCGCGCCCCAGCTGCAGGCACATTTGCGGCAATTGCGTGCTCTTGCCCGATCCCGTGTCCCCCGCGACGATCAATACCTGATTGCGCTGCAACGCCTCCATGATGGCATCGCGCTGCGCGAATATCGGCAAAGCCGCGTCCGAGCCGCTCATTCCTCACGCTTGACGTCTTGCCACAGCCTCTCTTGCGCTTCGAGGTTCAAAGCCTCGAAAACTTCGCCGCGTTGCATCGCCAAGGCTTCCATGCCGCGAAAGCGCCGTTCGAACTTCGCATTGGCGGCACGCAACGCCGCTTCGGCGTCGACATGCAGTTTTCGCGCTAGATTGGCCGCCGCGAACAATAGATCGCCGATTTCCTCGAAGACCTCCGGCGATGCGCCGGGCTGGGTGTTCTGCGCCGCGGCCGCGCGTACCTCAGCGAGTTCTTCAGCCACTTTGTCGGCACTCTGGCCGGCCTGCTCGAAATCGAAGCCGACGCGCGCGGCGCGTTTGCTGAGCTTGTAGGCGCGCATCAATGCCGGTAGCGCCTGGGGCACACCGTCCAGGTGACCGGAATGCACCGCATGGCCGGCACGGGCCGTGTCGGCGGTGTGAGCCGCCGCGCCCCGCTCCCGCGCCTTGATGTCTTCCCAGGCAATGCTCTGTTGCGCGGCGGAAAGTGCGCCTTGTTGCCCAAACACATGCGGATGGCGGCGCAAGAGCTTGTCGCAAATAGCTCCGGCCGCGCCCTCGAAATCGAAGTTACCCGCCTCATTCGCCAACTGCGCGTGAAATACCACTTGAAACAACAGATCGCCCAATTCGTCCATGAGATGCGGCATGTCACCGCGCTCGGCGGCGTCGGCGACCTCGTACGCCTCCTCGATGGTGTACGGCGCGATGCTCACGAAGGTCTGTTGCCGATCCCAAGGACAACCGTCGGCGGCGCGCAGACGCTCCATGATCGCGAGCAACTCGCGCATGCGCACCAATTCGCGGCCGATCACTGCGCTTTCGCCGCGCGCGCTTGCAGCAGCCGGCGCAAGGTCATCAACATGCCGGCCGTCGCGCCCCAGATATTGCGGCCCGCGTAGGGAATGTCGTAGACCTCGATCACCATGTCACCCAGCTTGCGCTGCCGCGATCGATGATTGGCGGCGTCCAAGATAAAATCCAGCGGCACCTCGAACGCATCGTGAACTTCAGCGGCGGCGAGCCGCAATTGATACGCCGGATTGACGAAACCGACCACGGGCGTCACGCGGTAGCCTGTGATCACCAGATGATCGGGCAGGTATCCGGCGAACTCCACGACGTCAGGCGTCAAGCCGATCTCTTCATACGCTTCGCGCAGCGCCGCCTGCCACGGGTCCGCATCCCCGGGTTCTATGCGTCCGCCCGGAAAGCTGATCTGGCCGGCGTGGTCTTTGAGCGTCGCGGAGCGCTCCGTCAGCAACACCGTCAGTCCCGTGTCACGCTCCACCAGCGGCACGAGCACAGCGGCCGGCACCTGCCGCGCCGGCAACGAAGCGCGAATGCGCTCCACGATATCGGGCGTCGATCCGGCCAACCACAGCATGTCTTCGTCGGGCGTGGAAGCGTGCAGATCGAGAGACTCGCGGATATGCGTTTTCGTGTAAAGAGAATCCATCGTCACGCAGCTGAACCGGGTCCTTTGACGCCGCCTTCGGTGAGGCTTTTCGGATCGAGCAGGCGGCGCAGCTTTTCCACGCCGAGGTCGGTCATTTCCGCGGCGACGTCCAGAATGGGGCGCCCCTCGGCATAAGCCTTCTTGGCGATGGCCGCTCCTCTCTCATAACCGATGAGCGGATTGAGCGCCGTCACCAGGATGGGATTGCGGGCCAGCGCGCCACTCAGCCGTTCTCGATTAATGGTGAATCCGGCCAGCGTGTGCTCGGCCAGGTTGCGCGCGGCGATCCCGAGCAGCTCCAGGCTTTGCAACAAGTTGTAAGCGATTACCGGCAGCATGACATTCAATTGAAAATTGCCCGAGGCCGCGGCGACGGTGATCGTCGCATCGTTGCCGATCACCTGCGCCGCGATCATCGTCACCGATTCGGGCACCACGGGATTCACCTTGCCCGGCATGATGCTGCTCCCCGGTTGTAGTGCCGGCAGCGCAATTTCACCCAGGCCCGCCAGCGGCCCGCTGTTCATCCAGCGCAAATCATTCGATATCTTCATGAGGCTCACAGCAAGGACCTTGAGCTGGCCGGACAGTTCAACCGACGTATCCTGGCTGGACAGCGCCTCGAAATAATTGTCGCTCGGCAGAAACCCGAGTGAGGTGCGCGCCGCCAGATGCCGCGCAAAGACCGCGCCGAATTCAGCTCGCGCATTGATGCCGGTGCCGACGGCCGTGCCGCCCTGCGCCAATCGGTGCAATCGCGGCCTGACCGATGATAAGCGGGATATGGCGCCGTCGATTTGCGCCTGCCAGCCACCCAGTTCCTGCGCCAAAGTGATGGGCATCGCATCCATGAGATGCGTGCGGCCGGTCTTGACCACGTCGCGGAACTCCGCGGCGCGCAGCTTAAGGACCGCACGCAAACGCTCGAGAGCCGGCAATAGGTGCTCATCGAGCAGTAACGCCGCCGCGACATGGATGGCGGTCGGCACCACGTCATTGCTGCTTTGACTCATGTTGACGTGGTCATTCGGGTGCACGGGCACCGCCGCGGCACGCGTTGCCAGCGTCGCGATGACTTCGTTGGCGTTCATGTTACTGCTGGTTCCAGATCCCGTCTGGAATACATCGACGGGAAACTGATCGTCGTGCCGCCCTGCGGCCACGTCGAGCGCCGCTGCCTGGATCGCCGTCTGCAACTCTCGCGGCAGATCGTTAAGTTCCGCGTTCGCGCCGGCCGCCGCATACTTGATCAGGCCCAATGCACGAATAAAGGCGCGCGGCATCCGCAGCCCCGTGGCGGGAAAATTCTGAATGGCGCGTTGGGTTTGAGCGCCCCACAGGGCACTGGTCGGCACGTCGAGCGCGCCCATGCTGTCGCGCTCGACGCGAGTGGTTGCGCTCATCGCAATTGCCTCGCTGATTCGTTTGTTTGCGGTAATATCCTGTGATTCTACACTTAAAGCAGCCGCATCCCCCGATGTCCAACCCCTCGCCCTCTGATGCCCTCTCACCTTTGGACGGCCGCTACGCCGGCAAACTCGCGGCGGTGCGCCGGGTATTCAGCGAAGCGGGGCTGATGCGCGAACGCGTGCGAGTGGAATGCGCCTGGTTTCTGGCGCTCGCGGCGGGTCCCGCCGCACCCGCCTTGCGCGCACTGCCGCGGGCGGCCGTGGACTTGCTGGAGGATCTTACGAAGGACCCGTCCGCCACCGACATCGCAGCCATCAAGCACATCGAATCGCGCACCAATCACGATGTCAAAGCGGTTGAGATCTGGCTGCGCGGCGCGCTCGAGGCGCGCGGCGCCGCGCCCGCGCAACTCGAATGGGTGCATTTCGGCTGCACCTCCGAAGATATCAATAATCTCGCCTACGCGCTCATGTTGCAAAATGCCCGCGCAACGCTGCTGCTGCCCCTGCTCGATACTCTCGCCGGCTTGCTTGAGTCCCTGGCGCAGCAGCATGCCGACACGCCGATGTTGGCGCGTACTCATGGTCAGAGCGCGACCCCCACCACCGTCGGCAAGGAACTCGCCAACGTCGCCGCGCGGCTGCAGGCCCAGCGCGCCGGCATCGAGCGCATCGCCATCATGGGCAAGATGAACGGCGCGGTGGGCAATTTCAACGCGCATGTGGCCGCGCTGCCCGGCGTCGATTGGCTGGGTTTCAGCGCGACCTTCGTCGAGTCGCTGGGGCTGGCCTCGAACGCCTATACCACGCAGATCGAACCGCATGATTGGATCGCCGAGTACTGCCACGCGCTGATGCGGACCAATACCGTGCTCCTGGACTTCGCCCGGGACATGTGGAGTTACATTTCCTTGGGCTACTTCAAGCAGCGCTTGGTCGAAGGCGAAGTCGGATCCTCGACCATGCCTCACAAAGTCAATCCGATCGACTTCGAGAACGCCGAAGGCAACTTAGGGCTCGCCAATGCACTGCTGGGTCATTTCGCGGACAAGCTGCCCGTGTCGCGGCTGCAACGTGACCTCACGGACTCAACCGTCCTGCGCAATCTCGGCGTCGCAATCGGTCACACGGTGCTGGGCTTCAAGTCACTGACGGCGGGGCTGCAGAAGATCGAATTGGATCAGCCGCGGATCGCCGACGATCTGAACCGTGCCTGGGAAGTGCTGGGCGAGGCCGTGCAAACCGTCATGCGGGCCCACGGGATTCCGCAGGCCTATGATCGGCTGAAGGCGTTCACGCGCGGCCGGCCCATCGATCAAGCCGCCATGCGCGAATTCATCGGCTCGCTGGAATTGCCGCCGGCGGAGAAGGAACGGCTGTCCCGTCTCACCCCCGGAACCTATGTGGGCTTGGCACCGCTGCTGGCGAGGCGCAAACGCACCTAAACCTGCGTCGTAGCTGGAGTTTTCGGCACTTCGCGACCGAAACGTGACGTAGTTGGCAAGATATGGCGCGGTTCAAACGGTACTATCAGTATCGGACTATCAGGGGATTGGGGCACACTGCTCACCTTCAATCGAGGCGGTCAAATATGGCGGGTAACACGGAAGAGCGGTCGAAACTGCTCGGGGGCAACGTTCCCGCGCCAAATAGCGCGGCTGGCACGGTCGCCACGGACGCCGCCATCGCAGGCTCAGGCACCCGTAATATCCTCACCACCATGCCGGAGGTTCGCGAGGCGAGCCTCAAAGTAGCCAAATCGGCACAGCGCTTATTGTCGATTTTCACGCAAGATCTCGAGCCCTTGATCTATGGTGAGGAGCCGTTCCTCGAGGCGATCAAACGGCTGGTACTGGCGCGTTCCTATGCGAAAGTCCGGGTTTTGCTCGCTGACCCGTCGCGGGCCATGGTCGATAATAATCGCTTCCTCGCTTTGGCGCGCCGACTGACCAGCTGCATCGATTTGCGAGCCATGAGTCTCGAATACCCGGCGAGCGCCGGCGCGTTCATCATCGCCGATGACAAGGCACTGGTGTACCGGTTACAGGCGGATCGATGGGACGGCATCTCGGATATGAATGATCCCGCCGTGGTTCGCCGCTATTTGAATTTCTTCGACGAAGTCTGGCAAACCAGCATGCAAGAATCGCAAATGCGGCAAATGCTCATGTAGCCTTAGGTTTGCGGTTCGCGCCCTATAATGGGCGCATGCAGGCCCCAGATCCCGGTTCTTCTCTCCCCGATCCCCGTTCCTCCGGTACCGTCATCGTCGGCATGTCGGGCGGCGTCGATTCGGCCGTCGCGGCACTCGTACTGCAAAGAGCGGGGTTCACGGTCCAGGGCTTGTTCATGTCCAACTGGGAGGACGATGACGACGCCTACTGCACCACCGCC
>DATCDX010000136.1:0-7201 GCA_036510475.1 Steroidobacteraceae bacterium | reverse complement strand
TGCCGGCGGCGCAGCGGATCCGCATGACTTCGCGCGGCATCGAATGGTTTGGCGATCACACGCCGACGGTCGGTGCCACCGGCCTGTTGGCGGTGTACATCAATCAGGCGCTGCCACAGCCGATGAAAGTCCCGTGCGTGGTGGCCGGCGAGCGTCACCAAGATAATTCCCGCGTGGCGCAATTGCGTTTCAGCGGCTTGAGCGACGCCGTGGGCCAGATGCTCGACAAGCTCATTTTCCGGCATCACCGCCGGCTTGTCGCCGGCGCTCGCCACGCCTCCAACTAGCTCTCTCTTGCGCGCCGAGTAGGTAATATCGGCACCGTCGTTGCGGGATTCCCCTAGCAGCATTGCGGGGATTTGCCAAGGCTTGTCTCGCAGTTTCATCAGTTAGTATGTGCCGCGACCGGACATTGATTGAACAATGTCAAAGAGTTAGAAGCAAAGGTTAAGGCGGAACCCGAGATTTGTGGAATCCGTCACACTTTTTTCACGGGAAGGAGTCCCGACTAGTGGTTGATGCCAAAGTTATTGTGATCGAACCCGCAGATTCGGAGGCAGGCGCCCTCCCAACGCTGCTGCGTTTTTTGGATCTGGAGCCGGTCCACATCCACGACGTGGGTGAATTACGCCAGGCTTTAAGTGGTTCGCCGCAGGATTGGCTGGCGGTGATCGTCGGCAAAGACGCCATCGCCGCTCAAGGTGCGGAACTCGTGGCAGAGCTGCGCGCCATGCCGCAATCCCTCCCCGTGATCTATTTGAGCAACGACGGGCTGCCGAAAATCGCCGAGAGCAGCGGTGATCTCGCCTGGTTTCACCTGGAAGTGCCGGTGAAACAGCGCCGCCTGTCCGCCGTCTTGAACCAGGCGCAGAACGTGCGCAGCGGCCATCCGACGCAGCCGGGCGCGCATCGTTTTCGTCCCAGCGGGACTTCCCGCGCCATGCGCGACGTGCACCGGCTCATCGAGCAGGTCGCTCCCTTCGATACCAATGTGCTGATTCTCGGTGAGTCCGGCACCGGCAAGGAAATGGTGGCGCGTCACGTTCACGAACTGTCGGGCCGGGCGGGACATCCGTTCGTGCCGGTGAACTGCGGCGCCATCCCCGCCGACCTTCTGGAAAGTGAATTATTCGGCCACGAAAAAGGCGCGTTCACCGGCGCGCTGTCGACCCGTCTCGGCCGCTTCGAGTTTGCCGAGGGCGGCACGCTGTTCTTGGATGAAATCGGCGACATGTCGCTGCAGATGCAGGTCAAGCTGCTGCGCGTCTTGCAGGAACGAACTTTTGAAAGAGTGGGCAGTAATCGCACCATTCGCTGCAACGTGCGCATCATCGCGGCGACGCACCGCGACTTGGACGCCGCCATCAGTGCCGGGCGCTTTCGCGAGGACCTGTTCTATCGCTTGAATGTGTTCCCGGTGCAAATGCCGCCGTTGCGCGATCGGCTGGAGGACCTGCCCGTGTTGATCGAGCACCTGGTGCAGCGTCATGGCCATGGCCCGGGACGCCACCTGCGCTTGGACAGCCAGGCGATGAATTGTCTGGCCCGCAATCCATGGCCTGGCAATGTGCGCGAGCTCGCTAATTTGCTGGAACGGCTGGCCATATTGTTTCCGGAACAGACGGTGACCGCCGGCGATTTGCCGGAGCGGTATCGCAGCACGGGAGTCGCGGGTTGGGCCGGCAGTGGTGTGCACATCGTGCCGCCGCCTTCGAGCCCTGTGCGCGTGGCGCGGAATTCACCGGCCGCTGCCTCACCGGGACTGATCGAGGCGCTGCTCGCAAGCGGCGACGATAAACTCGGAGACCTGGTGAGTTTTGCGGACGCGGCGGACCTCGATGATACGGCGGATTTCAAGGATGCGACAACGCTCGACGATGCGGCGTTGGCGGACGTAACAGTGGCCATGGACGGAGCGGTTTTCGTCGACATGGCATCGCTCCCCGGGATCTCGTTGCCGCGCGGCGGAATCGATTTGAAGGACCACCTGTCGGCGATTGAAATCGGACTTATTCGAAAAGCGCTCGAAGAGGCCGATGGCACGGTGGCGGTGGCGGCGCGGCTGTTGCGCATTCGGCGTACCACGCTGGTCGAGAAGCTGCGCAAGTATCGTCTTTCCGCCTGACAGTTTATTGACGCTCGCCTTCGCGGAACGCGCAGGTCCAACGTAACCGATTGATACGAAGAAGAAATACGCCCAAGGCACAGAAGTTGCTTTCTTCCTCCGGCATGGCGGCCACAAAACTCGAATCGATCGACAACAGACGCAGCGAATTGCAGGCGGCGTTCCTCGCTTTCGGCTCGGTGTCGGAACAGTTGTCCGGGGCGTTCGACTCGTTGCGTGCCCAGGTGGCGCAGTTGCGCGCCGAATTGAGCGAGGCGCATGCCGGCAAGGAGCATTTGGCCGCGCGGCTCTCGGCCTTGGTCAAGGGCCTGCCCGGCGGTGTGCTGGTGCTGGACGGCGGCGGCAACATCTTGGAATGCAATCCGGCCGCCTGCGAGTTGTTGCCGGGTGAACCGTTACTCACGCAGTCCTTCGCAGCGCTCCTGGCACGCGCCGTGGTCGGCAGTGGTGGCATGGGAGAGCACACGGAACTGCGCAGCGGCCGCTTCGTCAATATCTCGCGGCGTGAGCTCAGCAGCGGCGGTGAGGTGGTGTTGCTCACCGACGTCACCGAATCGCACTTGATGCAAGTATTCCTGACGCGCCAACAGCGTCTGTTGACGTTGGGCGAATTGGCGGCGGCCCTAGCCCACCAGATTCGTACACCGCTGGCCGCGGCGCTGCTGTATGCCTCGCAGATGACGCTGCCGGGGCGCAACGCGCAGGACCTAGGCCGCTGCGCCGACAAAACCGTGAGCAGTCTGAAGCAACTCGATAAGTTGGTGAATGACATGCTGGCATTCGCGCATGGCGGGTCCGCGCGTGAGGCCGTGAGTGTGAGTGCCTTGCTGGAACAGGTGGCGCAGTGGTTGCGTCCGGCCCTGCGTGGCGGGGTGCGGTTGACCATTCGCACGCAGGCGCCGGATTTGATGGTGCGCGCCAATGCGCCGTCGCTGGTGTCGGCGGTGTTGAATCTCGCCACCAACGCGTTGCAAGCGGCCACTTCGGATATCGATCTGGAATTACTGGCGCGCCGCACCGCGGGCGGCCGCGCGCAGATAGTGGTGAGCGACAATGGGCCGGGTGTGCCGGCGTCGATTCGCGAGCGAATTTTCGAACCGTTTTTCACCACGCGGACGCGCGGCACCGGTATCGGTCTCGCCATCGTCAAATCCGTGGTCGAGGCGCATCACGGCAGCGTCAGCTTGGCCGAGAGCGCCGGCGACGCCACGGGCGCCACGTTCATCATCGATTTGCCGGCGGCCGGCATCGAATTGCCAGCGGGCAGCATTGATATACCGGCAAAGGAAAAGGCATGACGTCTGTGAACGAATCCGTGCTGGTGGTCGAGGACGATGCCACGCTACGCGAGGCATTGGTCGATACCCTGCGCGCCGCCGGCCTCGAGGCACTGGCCGCGGAGGATGCGCCCACTGCCTTACGGTTACTGCAGAGCGAGGAAGTGGCGTTGGTGATCTCGGACGTGCAGATGCCGGGCCCCAACGGCTACCAGCTGCTGTCCTCGATCAAACGTCTACGGCCTGATCTGCCGGTGGTGCTGATGACGGCCTATGGCACGGTGGCCCAAGCGGTGGCGGCCATGCGCGAGGGGGCGACGGATTACATCGTCAAACCCTTCGATGCACAGGCGCTGATCGAGATGGCGCGGCGTCAATTGGCGTTACGGGTTACGCCGAACGAATTGGTGGCGGTCGACCCTGAATCGAAGCGCCTGGTGTCCCTCGCGCGCAAGATCGCTGAGACCGATGCCACCGTGCTGATCACCGGCGAAAGCGGCACCGGCAAGGAGGTGTACGCGCGCTTCATTCGAGATCATTCGGCGCGCGCGGCCGCGCCCTTCGTCGCCATCAATTGCGCGGCGATACCGGAGAACATGCTCGAGGCCACGCTGTTCGGCTACGAGAAGGGCGCCTTCACCGGCGCTCAAACCGCGCATGCCGGCAAATTCGAACAGGCGCAGGGCGGCACGCTGTTGCTGGACGAAATTTCGGAAATGGACTTAAGTTTGCAGGCGAAAATCCTACGGGTACTGCAGGAGCGGGAAGTTGAACGCCTAGGCAGTAGCCGTACCATCAGCCTAGATGTACGAGTGATCGCCACCGCCAACCGGGACCTGCCGGAGGAAGTACGCGCCCAACGCTTTCGCGCCGATTTGTACTACCGGCTCAATGTCATGTCACTGCGTCTGCCGCCATTGCGCGAGCGGCGCGGCGATATTCTGCCGCTGGCGCGCCGCGCTGTGCAGGCGTGCGCACGCGGTGGCCAAGCCGCGTTGAGCTTAGCCGCCGACGCCGAACGCAAGCTATTGCAGCATGACTGGCCGGGCAATGCGCGCGAGCTGACCAATATCGTGCAGCGCGCGGCGTGGCTGGCCGCCGGCGGCATCATCAACGCCGCGGATTTGGATACCGGCGTCGCGCGGGCTGCGGTGTCGTCGCCGCTCGCCGCCGCGCAGAGCGGTGTTGCGGCGCAAACCGGCGTTGTGGAGCAGGCCGGTGCCGCGGCAAGCGGCGGGGCGCAAATTGGCGACGCGCAAAGCGGCGGCGCGCAATTAGGCCCGACGCAGAATTTCGCAGGCCTGAGCGCACCGCAGGACGCCGGCTTGGATCACGACCTCAAGGAGCGTGAGCGCGAGTTGATCCTGTCAACGCTGCGTGTGACGGGAGGCAGCCGCAAACTCGCCGCGGAGCGCTTGGGAATCAGCCCGCGGACCCTGCGCCACAAGCTGCAACAGCTAAAAGCAGCCGGCATCAGTGTGCCGCGAGTGCACGAACAACAGTTCGCGGCGGTGTCCTCGTGAGCAGCATGCAAATCCAACAAGTGTTGTCGGAAATGCGGGCCCTGCAGGCGCGGGCATCCGGTATTTCCGACAACGCACCGGTGGGCGCGCAACCCTCGGATTTCGCGAATGTGATGAAGGGTACGATCGATCACATCTCGACCATGCAAAACCAGGCCACCGCGCTGGCGGACTCCTATGAAGCCGGCGACAAGAGCGTCGACCTGGCGAAGGTGATGCTGGAAGTGCAAAAGGCGGGGCTGGCGTTCCGCGCCATGACGGAAGTGCGCAACAAGCTCATCGACGCCTACACGCAAGTGATGAACATGTCGGTCTAAGGGACCGCGAGGCTTAATCCATGGCTGACATCGTCCCCATACCTGCGCGCGGCTTGGCCGACATACCGGGCTTGAAGCAAGTCGGGCTGCTCGCCGGTGTCGCTGCCGCCATTGCAGCGGCCATCTGGCTGGTCCTGTGGTCGCAGGGGCCGAACTACACGGTGTTGTACGGCCAGCTGTCGGATCGCGAAAGCGGCCAGGTCATGGACGCGCTCACGGCGGCCGGCATCGAATTCAAGTTGAACCCGTCGGGCGCGGTGTCGGTGCCGGAAGCCAAGGTGCAGGAGGCGCGCATCCGCTTGGCGAGCCAGGGTCTGCCGCAGAGCGACTCGATGGGCGTGGAAATGCTGCAAAAAGATTCCGCGCTCGGCAACAGTTCGATGATGGAAAGTGCGCGCTTTCAAGAGGTTCTCGAGACCGAATTGTCGCGCACCATCGTCAAGGTGCAGGGCGTGCAGAGCGCGCGAGTGCATTTAGCGCTGCCCAAGCCTTCGGTTTTCCTGCGGGACGCGCGCAAGGCCACTGCGTCGGTGATGGTGCAGTTGTATCCCGGCAGACGTTTGGACCCGGGGCAGGTCGCCGCCATCGTGCACTTGGTTGCTTCGAGCGTGCCGGAGTTGTCGGCCACCGACGTGACGCTGGTGGACCAAAGTGGAACACTGCTCAATTCACCGGATGAAAGCGCCGAGGCCGCGGCCACCACCCGTCAATTCCAATACACGCGCAAGCTGGAGGAAAGCTATCAGCAGCGCATCGTGGATCTGCTCGAACCCATCGTCGGCGTCGGACGCGTGCGCGCGACGGTCACCGCCGACATGGACTTCACGGTCACCGAGGAGACGCACGAGAACTACGATCCGCAAAAGACCGCGGTGCGCAGCGAACAGACCAGCAGCGAAACGCGCAAGGGCGGCGGCGACGTGGAAGGCATACCCGGAGCCTTGAGCAATGAACCGCCGGGCACTTCCGGTGCGCCCGTGATTCCAGGTGCCGCGACTCCCGGCAACCCGGCGCCGGCCGCCGGCACCCCCGGCGCCGCGCAAACCGCGGCGGCGAGCAGCGGCCCGAGCTCGAATTCGCAGCGCAGTACCCGTAATTTCGAAGTCGATCGCACGCTGTCCTATGTGAAGCAGCCGGTGGGTATCTTGAAGCGCCTCAACGTGGGAGTGGTGCTCGATAATTGGCAGAAAGTGGACGCCGACGGCAAAGTCACCACCACCCCGATGAGCGACACCGACATCAAGCGTTTCACGCAACTGGTGAGTGATTCCATCGGGCTTAGGAAGGACCGCGGCGATGAATTGAACGTGCTCAATCAGGCCTTCAAGAGCAACGCGCCGCTCGCGCCTGTCGACGGGCCGCCGTTGTGGGAAACACCATGGGTCACGCAGCTCGCGAAACAGATCGTGGGCGCAGGATTGGTGCTGCTGGTCGCATTCCTGGTGTTGCGGCCCTTGATGAAATCGCTGACCAAGTCGGTGCCGCGGCTGACCGCCGCGGGCGAATCCAGCGAGCTTGCGGGGGATCGGGTAAGCCTCTCGGGACAGAGCGGCAAGGCGATCAAACTGGCGCCGAGCTTTGAACAGCAGATCGCGGCGGCCAGAACTCTGGTCGGCCAGGATCCCAGACGCGCCGCACAGGTCGTGAAGGATTGGGTCTCCGCGGATGGCTGACAAGTCAGATGAACTCGCCGGAACACAGCGCGCCGCCATCTTGCTCATGAGTTTGGGCGAGCAGGACGCCGCCAATGTGCTCAAACAGCTCGACGCGCGTGAGGTCCAGAAATTGGGCATCGCGATGGCCGAGCTCAAGGAAGTGTCGCGCGAGCAGATGACGTCGGTGCTGGACAAATTCATCGGCGTGGCCGACTCCAAGGCCAACATTGCCGGCGGTTCGCAGGACTATGTGCGGCGCGTGCTGACGCAAGCCGTCGGCAAGCAGAAAACCGATATGCTGCTC
>DATCDX010000135.1:0-7176 GCA_036510475.1 Steroidobacteraceae bacterium | reverse complement strand
TCTGACCGTTCCAGGCAATCGTCTTCAGCCGCAGCGACGATCGATCGGGTTTGCCGCTGACCTCTTTGATGAAGGCATCGATGTTGGCCGTTGACTGCCCGTTCACCTCGGTGATACGCCGGCCTGCATACAGTCCGTAATGGGTGGCCGGAGAGCCGTAGAAGAAAAAGGAGACGAAAACGCCGTACGGCGGGATACCGCGTTGCACCGACATCGCGCGGTGCGGCGCCTGCAGCGTGGCACCCGCCCAAATCAGTACGCGATCGATGCCGCGGCCGTTCAACGCCACCGTTTTCATTTGGAATGTTTTCTCGGCGCCATCCCGCCAGATACTCACCTTGACCTCGGGCTTTTGCACGGCGCGCTCGACTTCACGGAAGCGATTCACGACCTTATCGTCGATGGCGAGTAAAAGATCGCCGGGCTGCAGTAAGCCGGCTGCCGGTGAGCCGGCCACCAATCGATCGATACCCAGCACCTGCCGCCGCTGCGGGTTGTGTTCCTCGAAACGGTGCACCCATTCGTCGGGCAGTCCCAGTTCGCGTGCGCCCGCCAGGGACTGCACATCGAACTCGGCCTCGAAGGAATACAGCGGCCGGCCATCGGCGACCACACCGATCATCTCCGAGACCAAGTCCGCCGGAATCCCGCGGCTGACCTGTTCGAGCTCACGCTGCGACTCATAGGCAAAGCTCGACCACAGCGCGACTACGTCACCCTTCTCATCCGCCAGCACGCCGTCATAGTCGCTGGGGGGATTGATGAGACTTACCGCCTCCAAGTTACTGTCGCGGAAGCGCAGCGTGCGCGACAGCGGGAACGAGACGACATCGACGCTGGAAATCTGGGTTTTACGGGACAAGATTTTGGAATCGCCGCGCTCGCCCACCACCCACACATCATCGCCCGCATTCAGTGGCTTGGTGAGTAGAGTCGCCGCGCGCACCGGCGTATTGCCGATTGACTTTGGGTCGTAGGAGACGACGGCGAGATTATGCAGCGGATGAATGAACACGACTTTACCGGGCACCTCGACCGTACCCGCGAACGTTATACGTACATCGCCCATGGCGACCGGCACTGTGTTGCGGTCGACCACCACCAGGCCACGCTGGGTATCCACGATGACACCCGTGCCGTGATAATTCTTTTCGGTCACGCCCGATACGGAATACGGCATGTCAAAGTTCACCATCACCAGCGACGGCGCCAGACGATCGATACGCACGTCTCCGGTCTTGGCAAACTGGGTCGAGGCCGGCTTGACGCTGGCCGGCGGCGGCCCGGGGCTGATGCTGACGCAGGGCCAAGTACCCAAGTTATCGTCCCGTTTGCACTTGCGGGCGGGGAACCAGCGCCGGTCCATGCGAATGACCTTGAGCTGCGCCGCGCGCGGATCCTCCAAGGTCACATAGCGCACGGGCGCTTTCGCCCCGTCGGCAAGCTCCGCGAGAGCCGCCTCGAAATCGGCCAGCTTCTCGACTTTCTTGCCGTTGAAGGAGCTGATCAAGGCGGCGCGCGGAATCCCGGCGCTGCCGAAGACATAGCCGGGGTTTGCGACGTATACCCCCTTGATGGGCAGGTTGAAATGCCGCGCCTGCTGATAAGAGAGTGTGTGTACCACCGCTTCGCCGAATTCGATGAACTCATCGGGCGTGATCTCGCTCAAGGACCGCACGTCGAACGTATGCCGCAGGATTTCGCTGCCGCGTCGCACTTCAACTTTGATCGGCTCACCGACGTGGCCGTCGAGCATCTCCTCCAACGAGAAGAATTCCGGTATGGGTTTGCCATCGATTGCCACGAGGATATCGCCGGGTTCCAGTACCCCGTCAGCCCCCGATCCCGGCTGGACCTCGTCGACCACCAGCATGCCGGTCAATTTCGGATAGGCTTTACGTATCTGGGCTTCGGTGGCGGGATCGAGACCTAAGCGCCGCAGCTCATCGTAAGGCGTGTACTTGAACGTGGTTTCCAGCGTGCCGCGCGGCACGGGCTTGCCGGCCTTGATGTACTTCAGCGCCCGAGTCACCGCCGTCAGCGGCAGATAGAAGCTCGAGGCGTTGCCCGTCGCTCCGCCCGCATTCAGCGCCACCACGCGGCCCTCGATGTCGATCACCGGCGAACCGGACGAACCGCCCGAGGTGCTGGAAGCCGCCTGGTAATAAAACGTGTTGAAGTCGTTGTACTTGCCGTAGCCATACTCCGGCGCTTCACGATCCAAGCGAGCCAAGGTTCCGGCGAGAATCGACAACTGTTCACCACCGTCATTGCCGACCACGCGAATCTCGCGGCCGATGATGGCTCCCGCCGGATACAGCGGCAATTCGGCCGGTTGAATGAACTTGAGCTTGGCCGGATCGTAGCGGTAGATGCCGAAGTCGTGGACCGGGTCGCGATAGACCGGGTACAGCTGTACCTCCTCGCGATTCAGGAAAATCGCCTGCGCCGTCACCGGCCCCGGCGTCACGACATGTCGATTGGTCAATATCAGGCCGCGCTTGGCGTCGATCACGAAGCCGGTGGCCTGCGCCGTCGTGTTCCATTCCGTGTCGAAAGCACGCGTGCTGTCGATTTGAATGGTGACCACGCCGCTGGCGATTCTCTCCAAGGTCTGTGCCCAGTTAGCGGGCGTATTGGGAATGCCGGGGGCGGCGATGGCGGTGGGGGTCGCGGCGGATGCGTGCGCTATGGACAGGACGAATAACGAAAGAAGCAACGAGATACGGGGCATGCCGATCCTAAGGTTGAATTCGTTGGGTGCCCGTGGTCGGACAAGTTCAGGAGCCACACGGTTCCTTTGAGGGTCTATCGATCATTCAAGCAGGGGGTTTCCAAGCCAAATCGAGCTCTTTCGCGGCGCGCACGTCATCGAGCCGCCGCACCGGCATTGTATGCGGAGCGGAGAATAGTTTCTCGGGCTCTTGTTCCATTTCCCGGCGGATCGCGATCATGGCGTCACAGAAGCGATCCAACTCCTCCTTGGTTTCCGTTTCAGTGGGCTCGATCAGCAGGCATTCGGGCACCAACAAGGGGAAATACGTGGTCGGCGCATGAAAGCCAAGATCGAGCAACCGCTTCGCCACATCCATGGCCGTGACGTGGTAGAGCCGGTTCTCCTGCTTCAAGGTGATGATGAATTCGTGACTGGCGCGGCGCATAGGATAAGCCGCCTCGAATCCCGCCGCCTGCAGCCGCTTCATCAGGTAATTCGCATTGAGGGCGGCGAACTCGGCGACCCGCACCATACCTTCACGCCCCAGCAGCCGCATATAGATATAGGCGCGCAAGTTGACGCCGGAGTTGCCCATGAAACCGGACAGCCGGCCGATGGATTGCGGCAGATCGCGCTCCTGCAGCCAACGGAAGCGGGCACCGTCTCTGCCGACGATCGGCATCGGCAAGAACGGCCGTAGGCGCTCGCCGACTCCGACCGCTCCGGACCCTGGGCCGCCGCCGCCATGGGGGGTGGAAAAAGTCTTGTGCAAATTCATATGAATGACGTCGAAGCCCATATCGCCCGGCCGCACTTTGCCGAGGATGGCGTTCAGATTGGCGCCGTCGTAGTACAGCAGGCCACCGGCCTCGTGGACGATGTGCGCGACCTCAGTGATCTTGCGTTCAAATACGCCGAGAGTCGAAGGATTGGTGAGCATGATGCCGGCGGTGGCCGGACTCACCGCGGCCTTGAGCGCTTCCATATCGATATCGCCGTTCGCATCGCAGGGAACCTCCTTGACAGTGCAGCCGCACATCGCGGCCGTGGCGGGATTGGTGCCATGCGCGGCCTGCGGCACGATGATTTCGTTGCGCCCTGCATCGTTGCGCGCGCGATGGTAGGCGCGAATCATGGCGATGCCCGCAAACTCGCCCTGCGCGCCGGCCATCGGCGTCAGACTCACGGCTTGCATACCGCTAATTTCCTGCAACATCTCCTGCAATTCGTGCATGCAGGCGAGAAACCCCTGCGGCTCCCCGCCAAGCGGATGACAAGCAAGAAACTCCGGCAACATCGCATAGGCATTGCATGCCTTCGGGTTGTACTTCATGGTGCAGGAGCCGAGCGGGTAAAAATGCGTGTCGATCGAGAAATTCATCTGTGACAGGCGCGTGAAATGACGCACCGCCTGCAACTCGGACACGGCGGGCAGCGCGGGCGGCGTCTTGCGCCGCAACTGGGGCGGCACTTCGGCCGAGCCTGCGACACGCGGTGGGAATTGCGTAGCGGCGTGCCGTCCCGGCTGGGACAATTCGAATATCAGGGGTTCTCGCAATTGCAATTCGGCCATGATCGGTCCTCTCAAGCGGTGGCGCGCGGCTGCATCACGTGGCCGAGCGCGGCGGCATAGGCATCGATGTCGATTTCTAGTTTAGTTTCGGTCGCGCATACCAGGAGCGCGTTTCCCAATTCCGGATATCGATCGCTGAGGTCAAGTCCGCCGAGAATTCCACGCCGCGCGAGGGCCGCGAGCACCGGTGCCACCGGCCGATCCAGCAGCAGCACCGCTTCGTGAAAACGCGCTGCGGTGAACGCCGTCTGGACACCCGAAATTGCGCTGAGCGCGGCCACCAGATCCGCAGTGCGCTGCAAGCTCGCTGCCGCCACTCGCTCCAAACCCTCCGCACCCAGCAGCGTCATGTAAATCGTCGCCGCCGTCACCATCAATCCCTGATTGGTGCAAATGTTCGAGGTCGCCTTGCTGCGCCGAATATGCTGCTCTCGCGGCTGCAAGGTCAAACTGAAACCAGGACGCCCTTCCGTATCCACGGTGCCCCCGACGATGCGCCCCGGCATCTGCCGCACGTACTGCATGCGGGTCGCCATGAAACCGAAGTACGGACCGCCCGCCGCCAGCGGCACTCCGAGCGGCTGCCCTTCGCCACAAACGATGTCGGCGCCCTGTTTGCCGTCGATTCGCGCGCCCCATTGCCCCGGGGGCTTGAGCAGCGCCAGCGAGATGGGGTTCACCACCGCAATCAGCATGATTTTATTCTCGTGCGCCCAATCCGTGAGTTGGTCGACCTCCTCCAGATTGCCGAAGAAATTCGGCTGCTGCACCACCAACGCGGTGACATCCTGGCCGCTGTAAGGTTGCACCGATTCGAGCAGCGTGCGCCCCGTCGCGCGGTCGAAATCCACTGCTTCAAAGATCAAATCCTGGTTGCCCGCAATGGTCTTGGCCACTTGGCCATAAATGGGGTTCACCGCGCGCGGCAGAAGAATGCGGCGCGAATTCGCGGCGCGATTGGCGCGTACCGCCATGAGGCAGGCCTCGGCCAAGGCGGAGGCGCCGTCGTACAGTGAGGCGTTCGACACTTCCATTCCGGTCAGCGCGCACATCATCGATTGATATTCATAGATCACCTGCAATGTGCCCTGACTCGCCTCCGCTTGGTACGGTGTGTACGAGGAATAGAATTCGCCTCGCGTGGTTATTGCCCATACGGGCGCCGGGATGTGGTGCTCGTAAGCGCCCGCGCCGATGAAGTTTAAGGGTCGGCCGTCGGCCGCGGCGCGCTCCATCAACAATCGGCCGACTTCCATTTCGCAGATCGCCGGCGGCACCTTAAGAGAGCCCATGCGCAGATCGGGTGGAATTTCGTCGAACAGAGCGTCGAGAGACGGCGCGCCGATCAGTTCGAGCATGCGGGCGACGTCATCGGCGGTATGAGGAATGAATGCCATAGCCTTAAGAGCCTCTACTTTGCCGCGTCGGCCAGGTATTTGGCGTATTCCCCGGCGCTCATGAGCGCGACGTCATCGGTGGAAGGGTGAGTCTCCAGACGAAACAGCCAGCCGGCTCCATACGGCTCCTTATTCAGCAATTCGGGTTGTGCCTTAAGTTCGCTGTTGCCGGTAATGACCTTGCCGCCCAATGGGCTGTACACATCCGATGCCGCCTTGACGGACTCCACCACGGCGCAGGCTTCGCCGGCGCGCAAGATGCGTCCGGCTTCCGGCACTTCGACGAACACCAGGTCGCCGAGGGCGTCCTGGGCATGTTCGGTAATGCCGATTTCGACCGTGCCGTTCCCTACCTGACGCACCCATTCGTGACTCTGAGTGAAATGCAAATCACTTGGTATGTCGCTCAATTGAAATCTCCCGTGACTAAACTGAAATCAACGCCTTACCATGACGCACGAACGGCGGCTTGACGATACTCGCCGCGTGCAGCTTGCCGCGTATCTCGACCTGCACCCTCGGATGGGCCGTTCTCGGCACTCGTGCCAGCGCAATAGAGCGATTCAACGTCGGCGAAAAAGTTCCGCTGGTGACTTCACCGGCGATTGCGCTTGTCGCCTCACGTGCAGCCGCCGCCGCGCCACCTCCATCGCCTGTCACAGCTGCGTCGGCCGCCACGCCGTCCACGATGACTCTTTGGTGACTGCGCAGCACGCCGCGTTCCTGGAGCAGCAGCCCCACGAGCTCTCGTCCGCCGGACACGCGCGCGCTTTCCAGCACGCCGCGGCCGATAAAGTCGCGATCGCCGGGCTCGAACGCCACCGTCCACGCCAAGCCCGACTCCAAGGGATGATGATTTTCATCCATGTCGTTGCCATAGAGATTCATGCCGGCCTCCAGCCGCAGGGTATCGCGCGCTCCCAATCCCGCGGGCTTCACGCCTTGGTCGAATAATGCCTGCCACGTCTTGGCCGCATCCGCGGCCGGCAGCATGACTTCGAATCCATCCTCGCCGGTGTAGCCGGTGCGTGCGATGAACCAGGAATCGAAGACCGCACCGGAGAAAGGGCGCAGTTCGAGAGCCGCGGGGCGCTGCGGCGGCTTAAGCACGGTCAGCGTTTTGTCGCGTGCATTCGGTCCCTGAATCGCAATCATCGCCAAATCCTCGCGCACGGTCACGATCACGTCGAAAGCCGCCGCCTGCCGGCGAATCCAGGCCAGATCCCTGTCGCGCGTGGTGGCGTTGACGACCATGCGATAGGCCGTCGGCGACAGGCAGTAGACGATCAAATCGTCGATCACTCCGCCGTTCGGCAGCAACATGCAGGTGTACAAGGCCTTGCCCGGGATTTTCAGCCGGGCAACATCATTGGCCAGCAGCCGCCTCAGGAACTCCCGGCAGCGCGCGCCGCACAGATCGATGACGCCCATGTGCGATACGTCGAACATGCCCGCGTCGCGGCGCACGGCGTGGTGCTCTTCGATCTGTG
>DATCDX010000134.1:0-3529 GCA_036510475.1 Steroidobacteraceae bacterium | reverse complement strand
CGATCGGTCCCAAGTAGGCAAAGCTGGCGCGTTTGCCGAAGGCGAGCGCGGCGTTCTGCGCGGTCTGCACCAGCTCAATCGGCTGCTTGAGCGACGCCAGCGTCACGCCGGTACGTTCGTCGAGGGCCTGAACGGGCTTGGGTTGTCCCCTGCCGACGCAGCCGGCCAGCAGCCCGAGTACCAAAATCACCGGAAAATTCGCTACGCGCATAGGGTCTTAGTATACCGGGACGTGAGCTGGAGCTGATTATGTCGCGCCGCAACCTCTGTATAATTTTGCCGATGATCCCTCGAATAGGCCGTCTTTCGGCAAAAACTCTATGTACCGTTCTGACCTTGTTCCTATGCGCCACGGGGCCGATGCGGGCCGCTTCGGCCGGGGAAATCGCGACCGCCGACCACGTCATCGTCCGTAAGGCGGAACACAAGCTGTATCTGTACAGCGGCAGCCGGCTGCTGGGCGAGTACAACGTAGAGCTCGGGTTGAATCCGGTGGGTCAAAAAGAGCGCGAACGGGATTTTCGCACCCCGGAGGGCCGCTACTTTTTGACGCGGCGCAACACCCGCAGCGAGTTCTTCCTCGCCATTCAAGTGTCCTATCCCAGCAAGGCGGATGAGCTGCGAGCGCGCAAGAATCACTGGGCGCCGGGCGGATCGATCATGATCCACGGCTTTCCCAACAATCCGAAACATCCGGCGGCGTACTACCAGACGAACGACTGGACGGATGGCTGCATCGCCTTGTCGAATTCAGACATGGTCGAGGTGTGGATGCGCACGCAGGACAATATTCCGATCGATATCTATCCTTAAATACAGGTGCTGCGTGGAAACCACGATTCTATCCTCTGACATGGTCGATGCGCGGGTCGCGCCCAAGGGCAGTTTGGAGCATCTGTCGCAGCAGGAAATCGCCAAACTGCTGGATTCCGGACAGGGGGGCCTGTATCCGCTGTTTCGCAAGTGCGCACTCGCCGTGCTCAATTCGGGCAGCGACATCGACGATGCACGCAAGATCTTCGAGAAGTACCGGGATTTTGATCTGCGGATCGTGCGCCAGGCCTGGGGCATCAAGCTCGAGATCAAGAACGCGCCGGCGGCGGCCTTCGTCGACGGCGAGATGATCAGGGGATTGAAGGATCATCTGTTCGCAGTGCTGCGCGACGTGGTGTTCATCTCGAATGAGATCATGGAGAGCGGGCGATTCGACCTTAAGTCCTCTCCCAGCATCACCAATGCGGTGTTTCATATCTTGCGCAACGCGCGCGTATTGGGATCGCAGCTGCGGCCGAACCTGGTGGTGTGTTGGGGCGGCCATTCCATCCGGCGCATCGAATACGACTATACGAAAAAAGTCGGTTACGAACTCGGCCTGCGCAGCCTGGATGTGTGCACGGGCTGTGGTCCGGGTGCCATGAAGGGTCCCATGAAAGGCGCGACCATCGGGCACTCGAAGCAGCGCATCGTGGACGGCCGGTACCTGGGGATAACGGAGCCCGGCATCATCGCGGCGGAGCCGCCCAATCCCATCGTCAGTCAATTGGTGATCATGCCCGACATCGAAAAGCGCTTGGAAGCCTTCGTGCGCCTGGGTCATGGCATCGTGATCTTTCCGGGCGGTGCCGGCACGGCCGAGGAAATTCTGTACCTGCTCGGCATTTTGCTCGATCCGGCCAACCGCGATCTGCCCTTTCCCGTGGTATTCACGGGACCGGCGGACTGCGCGGAGTATTTTGAGCAAATTCACCGCTTCATCGGCGCGACGCTTGGGCCCACGGCCCAGCTCAGATATCAGATAATCATCGACGATCCGGCCGCCGTGGCGCGGGCCATGGTGCAGGGACTGGCGGCGGTACGTGACTATCGGCGCCAGGAAAACGATTCCTACGGCTACAACTGGCTGCTCAAGATCCCCATGGATTTTCAGCTGCCGTTCGAGGTGACGCACGCCGCGATGCGGGCACTACGCCTGTCACACGATCAGCCGGTGCACGAGCGGGCCGCGAATTTACGGCGCGCGTTCTCAGGGATCGTCGCCGGCAACATCAAGGAGTACGGCATCAACGCCATCGAGCGCTACGGCCCCTACGAACTTGCCGGCGAGCCGTCGATCATGGAACCCTTGGATCACCTGCTGCGATCTTTCGTGGCGCAGGGGCGGATGAAATGCACGGGCACGGAATACACCCCGTGTTACCGACTCGTGGCATGACTTGCGGCATGACCGATCCGCAGCGCATCCGGTATCGCTTCGATTTACCGGACGGTTCGAGCAAAATTCTGGATTTTTCCTTCGACGCCAAGGACTTTCGTCTGTCGAACGCAGCGCCGGCCGATCCGCCGTTCTGGACTGCTCTGGCGTTCAATCAATGCGCCAATTGCCCGCTCAATGCCGCCGAACATCCGCATTGCCCCGCGGCGCAGCAGATGGTTACGGCGATCGAGCCGCTGAAAGCGCTGGTCTCCTTCGATACCGTGGGTGTCACGGTGACCCAGGCCGAGCGCACGATCTACGCGGAGACCACCGCGCAACAGGCAATGAGTTCCGTGCTCGGCTTGATCATGGCGACCGCGGGTTGCCCGTGGACCGATCGCTTTCGGCCCATGGCGCGGTTTCATCTACCCTTCGCGAGCGAGACGGAAACCGTGTATCGCAGCGTCTGTAGTTTTCTGCTGGCGCGCGAATTGGCGGGGGCAGGGGATGCGCGCGGCTTTGCGGCGCTGGAGGCGCTGTATGAGAACCTGCACGTGGTGAACCGTGACATGTCGCGCCGCTTGGGAGCGGCGACGCGCACCGACCCCGCGCGCAACGCCATGGCGTTGCTGGATTCTTACACCACCTTGTTGCCGGCCGCGCTGGAGAGCTCGCTCGAGGAACTCAAGCCGCTTTTCGATGGCTGGCGAAGACCCTACGCTTAGGTCCATTTAACTTACCGTGACGCGCTCTGAGATGCGCATCGCAGTGCTCGTCGCCGGTTGGCGACAGCGGCCGGTTGCCTGTGACACAGTTCCTGCCATAGATGGTGCGCGGCTCGTAACGTCGTGCGCATCGACAGAGGCAACAGCGATGAGCGACGTTAAAGATCAATCTCAGTATTCCGGAGTGGACCGCCGGGCTCCCGGCGCCGTTGCGCCGCGCGATGCGTTCAAGACAGGCGGGCGTCACGCGGCGATTACCAACAATCTCTATAATTGGCACAGCTACAAGAGTTGGGCGGAAAAAATCCGCGGCAGCTGGGACGAGAAAAAATAAGCCGGGCCCGCGCGCCTGATCGCGTCCTGGGCCACGCACCGCAGCGCCTAGGCGGTCTCGGCCAGCGGACTTCTGCCTTCGCTCGGATGGCAGGTGCCCTCCTTGGCCTTCAACCAAGCGAGCAGCGGCGCCCAGTCTTCGATGTCCTGTTCGACCACATGGCGCTTCATCTCGTACAGCCCAAAGCCTTGCTCGGACGCTCGCACGTAATTCTGTGAATCGCGCAAGGTGGCGATGACCGGAATCCGCAGAGTCTCCAGGAAGCGCATCAACGAT
>DATCDX010000133.1:0-2951 GCA_036510475.1 Steroidobacteraceae bacterium | reverse complement strand
TAGCGAATCAAGTCCTTATACGCATGCCACGTTGCATGCCCGAGCAGCGGCGCGATCAGCAGCAATCCGCCGAGCAGCGTGGCGTAGCCGATGATGGTCAACACCAAGATCAACGCGCTCCACAGGATCATCGCCGGTATGTTGCTGAATACCACTTTGACGCTGGCGCGCATCGCCTGCGCCGCCGAGGCTTGCCGATCGATGATCAACGGGATGGCAACCACCGACACGGCGAACACCGCCGCCGCCAGAGCCCCGCCGACGACGATGTACGCCAAGACCTGCGAGCGATTGGCGGAGTCGATGAATCCGCTGTATAGCGTTTCGCCGATGCCCGGCGTTGAAATATGAAACACCGAGCCGAGTAAAATGGCCGAAACGCCGAACCATACAACGGCGCAAATCGCCAGGATCACGCCGAACTCAAACAGCGCCGCGGAATTGCGCGCGAAACCGTCCAGCGAGTCATCGAAGTTTGCCGGCTGGCCCAGCGAATAGCGCCGCGACATTTCGCACAGGCCCGCGGACATCAAGGGACCCACCAACAAGAATCCCGAAATCGCCGCCGCGATGAAGTACGGATGCGTGCCGCAAAAAATCAGCAACGTCCAGCCCATCGCCACGATCAAAGCGCCGTAGCCCAGGCTCGCGCCCCAATGCTTGCGCAAGTCGCGCCAACCACGCACCAACCACATCAACGGCCGGAACAGCGGCAC
The DNA here is from genome assembly GCA_036510475.1 of Steroidobacteraceae bacterium. Classification (GTDB taxonomy): domain Bacteria; phylum Pseudomonadota; class Gammaproteobacteria; order Steroidobacterales; family Steroidobacteraceae; genus Bog-1198. The sequence goes on along the minus strand of DATCDX010000133.1, from coordinate 2,235 downwards.
ATGCACGACTTCAAGATGGAGAATCGGATCGTCACCGGCAACGAGCGTAGTAGCCATGGTCGCTTCCTCGGAAGTCAGAGGTAACCTTCAGCAAAATCCAATCCACGAGAGTGTAGTCCCAATTGCTCCGTCGGGCGCACGCAGCCTCACCCGTGCGGCGTCAGCGCTCCCTCCGCGCACCCAAGCGCACCAGGCGATTTACGCTGCACCCTGACGATGTGCATCGCACCAAACTGCCGCTGTGGCGACCCACCCGCAATCAGCATTCATCGTTGTTCCAGTCAACGGTCAACCCGCGGGGCACGTCATTCGTTATGCTAATGCGGCAACTTTGCGCACGACATTAGGTAGACACATGAACACCTCACGGAATATAGCCTCGACCTTAGGCGTTGCCTTCACGCTGGCCGTCCTCGCCGCAAGCGTAGCCGTCGCCGCTCCGCCACCGCTCACATCGCATGACTCCGGCGTCTGGCAGCAGCATAAGTACTCCTTCGCCTTCATGGGGTTCACCTCGACGTATTCCTGTGACGGTCTCGCCGATCAACTCAAGCGCCTATTGATCGCCTCCGGCGCGCGCCCCGACGTCAAGTCGCAACCCGGCGCCTGCGCATCCGGCTTCGGACGCCCCGACAAATTCGCGCGCGCCGAATTAACGTTCTATACGCTGGCGCCGCAAGGCGACGCAGCCGGCGACGGCGCGGCGAGCGAGGCCGCAGCGAGCAACGACGAGACCGACGCTACCCCAGCGGCAAGCGACAAGTCCAGCGCATCCACTGCGGCCGGTGACCACGCCGACGCCCAGTCGACCGGCAAACCCGTTGCCGCGATCTGGCGCCCCGTAGCGCTCGCCGCCCGCTCGCCACGCGAGCTTCGCACCGGCGACTGCGAACTCGTCGAGCAGTTCCGCCGCCAAGTCCTGCCGATGTTCACCACGCGAAATGTCGAGGACCACACCACTTGCATTCCCCACCAAAATTCAGGGTCCGTCATCAATCTCAAATTCGAATCCCTGTCCGCGGTGCCGGCGAAGCACGTCAAAGCCCATTGAGCATTTAGGTGTGCGGTTGCGTGTGCAGTTCCCCGCCGGGCTTCGCGGACCTTTGCCCAAGCACATGGCCGGCAACGTTTAAGCCGTACATGGAATCCGCAGAGTCATGGAACTTCACCCGGGTGGTCGCCACGGATTCGACGAATCGAGGGTCTTGGGGACGCTCGTGACTATCCATGTACTTGCCCACGTCCCACGCATCCTGCACGCTTAAGGTATCCGGCCTGCTGAACGGCATATTCGCCCTGATGAACGCCGCCGCATTCGCAATGCTTTCCATGCCGGCGCCCCAGTTGAACGAGCCATCGCCCCACAAAGCCGGAAACGCCGCGCGCCCATCATTCGCTGTCTGACCCGCCCCATCCGCACCGTGACACAGCGCGCATTGCTGCCCGTAGATAGCCCGGCCCCGCTCGTAGTCCGCAGCCAATGCGGGCCTCTTAAGCTTCGGATATCCGCGTCCCGGTAGTTTCGAATCGATGGGCGCGCCGCTCGCCAGCCAGTAAGCATAGGATTCGAGCGCCACCAGCACCGGACCGCCCAACGGCGGCGCCCTGCCGTTCATGCTGTATTGGAAGCATCCCTGCAAACGCTCCTCGAAGGTATTCACTTTTTTATTTTTGGCGCGATATTCAGGATAAGCCACATAGGCAGCCCACAAAGGCGCCGAGCCGCCCTTGCGCCCTGCATCGAGATGACAACTCGAACAGCGCAGACGGTTGCCGACGAAGGCGGATGCATTTTCATGCGTATCGTCGAATATTTTCTCCCCCGCGCGCACCATTTTCCCGAACTCGCTGTTCGGCATCTGCGACTCAGCGGGCGGTGTAAAGACGCGCCTCGCCAACGCAGTGTTTGATGGCGCGGGCGCGAGCGGCGACGTGGATGATTGCGATGGCGCACCCGGTACCGGCGGCGAGGGCGCGAGCGGTGACGTGGATGATTGCGATGGCACACCCGATACCGGCGGCGCGCGCAAAGCCGGTGACGCCGGTGACGCGGTCGCAGAATCGGCCCGCGGCTCATGCGCCGCCACACCCCCTTCACCGGGGGCGGCGAAGACAGCCGCTACTGCGTGGATATCGGCTGCGGAGAGCTTGCCCGCGATGCCGCCCATGAGACCCTGCGGCCCCGCTGATCGCGTACCCGATTGCCACGCCCGCAGCTGATTTTCCAAGTAGATC